>DAOVNY010000087.1 GCA_030630005.1 Bacteroidales bacterium
ACAAAAGAAATTTCGTTTATATCTCATTTGACACTAACCGGTGAGATTTCTGAAATTACTGTGAGAAAGAAAGGTATCCTTTTTTGGAAATGTAATATATTTTTGTATTTTTGTGTTGTGAGAATAATTGCATTTAGAACACTTAGAAAATTTTGGGAAAAGCCTGAATATGTTGATTCCGAAACTTCATTACGTTCTTGGTATCATGATGCAAAAAGTTCGGATTGGAACAACTCTAATGAACTTAAGCAACAATATAAAAATGCAAGTATAGTTGGAGAAGGCAGAGTAGTATTTAATATTAAAGGCAACTCTTATCGACTTGTTGTTTCGATAGACTATGAATTTCAAGTGATATTTATTAGGTTTATTGGAACACATAAACAATATGATAAAATTAATGCTAAAACGATTTGATTATGGAAATAAGACCAATAAAATCAGAGCAAGACTACAATAAGTCAATAAAAAGAATTGAGGAGCTTTGGGGAGCAAAAAAAGATTCACCGGAAGGTGATGAATTGGATTTACTATGTACATTAGTTGAATCTTATGAAATTAAACATTATCCGATTGCACCACCTGACCCAATTGATGCCATTAAATTTAGGATGGAACAAATGGGGATGACAAAGACAGATATGGTAAAATATTTAGGGAGCCAAAGTAGTGCAAATAAGGTGCTTAGTGGAAAAAGACAATTAACACTAAAAATGGTAAAATCTTTATATAAAGGATTAAAAATACCCGCTGAGATTCTTTTAGCATAATGATAATAAAAACGTGCTACAATCAGAGACAGATTAAATAACCGCTAGTGCATTTCGCCCTGATACGGATAATGCCAATACTATTATTTTAATTCTTGCTCTTTCGTTATCTATTATCAAGAAGCAAGAAGCAGCAATCATTCAAAATCTAAAATCTCAAATCATAAATCTCAAATCATTATATTTTTCATACTTTTGCCATACATTATATATCAAAAAAATCATTTTAAATGATCACAAAAGAACTTATTGATCCTCGTAGTATTGTTGTTATTGGGGGTTCAAATAATATTTATAAGCCGGGTGGAAAAGTATTAAAAAATCTTATTGACGGAAATTTTAAAGGAGAGCTTTATGTTACCAACCCGAAAGAAGATTTGGTGCAAGGGATTAAATGCTTCAGGTCGCCGGATGAACTCCCTGATGTCGATCTCGCAATTATTGCTATTGCTGCCAAATTTATTCCTGCCACAGTAGAACTCCTCACACAATTTAAAAACACAAAAGCCTTTATTATTTTATCTGCAGGTTTTAATGAAATGAATAATTCCGAAGGCAAAATTTGTGAAGATAAAATTGTTGATTCCATAAATAAAGTGAATGGTTCGTTGATCGGTCCAAACTGCATTGGTGTTCTTACGCCAAAATATAATGGCGTTTTTACTCTGCCTATCCCAAAATTAGATCCAAAAGGATGTTGTCTGATATCAGGTTCAGGTGCCACAGCATGTTTTATCCTTGAAGCCGGAATACCAAAAGGACTTACTTTCTCAGACGTATTTTCTGTTGGTAACAGCGCCCAGCTTGGTGTTGAAGAAATTTTAAAATACATGGATGAAAGTTATGATTCCAAAAGCAGTCCTGACTCCTATCTTTTGTATATTGAAAATATTGACAAACCTCAGATGCTTCTAAAACATGCATCTTCATTGATAAGAAAAGGATGTAAAATAGCTGCCGTAAAATCCGGTTCTTCCGAAGCGGGCAGCCGTGCAGCATCATCGCACACAGGTGCACTTGCCAGTCCTGATGTGGCAGTTGAAGCTCTTTTTCAGAAAGCAGGAATAGTGAGATGCAGCAGTCGTGAGGAATTAATTACTGCCAGTGCAATATTTGCTCATAAAAAATTAAATGGGAAAAATATTGCAGTCATCACTCATGCAGGTGGTCCGGCTGTTATGCTTACCGATGCTCTTTCAAAAGGCGGGTTAAATGTTCCTGATATTGAAGGTGCTGAAGCCGGCAAATTGTTAGAAAAACTTTATCCGGGTTCCACCGTTGGAAATCCTATTGATTTTCTTGCCACCGGAACTGCTGAACAACTCGGAATAATCATTGATTTTATAGATAATAAATTTGATGAGATTGATGGAATAGTTGTCATTTTTGGAACTCCGGGACTGGTTCGGATTTTTGATGTGTATGAAGTTTTGGACGAAAAAATGAAAACAGCAAAAAAACCAATTTTTCCTGTTTTGCCATCTACACTAACTGCAAAAGAAGAAGTTGATGAGTTTCTGTCGAAAGGCAGAATTAATTTTCCTGATGAAGTAATGTTGGGAAATATGCTTGCAAAAGTTTATAATACTCCGGTTCCAAATCCTGAGAAAATTCAATTACCCGATATTGACAAAAAGAAAATCAGAGCGATAATTGACAATGCTTCTAATGGCTACCTCTCCCCTGACGGAATACATGGATTACTTGATGCAACCGGAATTGGCAGAACAAAAGAGATTGTTGCCAAAACAAAAGATGAAGCATTGAATTTTGCTAAACAAGAAGGCTTTCCTCTTGTTATGAAAGTCATGGGACCTGTTCATAAATCGGATATTGGTGGAGTTGTATTAAATATTAAAAATGAAAAAACTGTTGAAAAGGAATTCAACCGCCTGATGAAAATAAAAGATACTTATGCTGTTTTAATGTATCCTATGCTATTCGGTACTGAAGTATTTATCGGTTCAAAGCGTGAAGAAAAATTCGGTCACCTTGTTATTTGCGGACTTGGAGGTATTTTTGTGGAAATTTTGAAAGATGTAAGTACATCTCTTGCCCCATTAACAAAAGATGAAGCTCATAAAATGGTTAAAAACCTGAAAGGATATAAAATTATTCAGGGAGCAAGAAATCAGGATCCGGTTAACGAAGATCTTTTTGCAGAGGCAATTATTCGTGTTTCTGCACTTGTTACCGTAGCCCCGGAAATATTTGAAATGGATTTGAACCCCTTAATTGGCACAAAAGACAGTTTAAATGCTGTGGACGCAAGGATTAGAATTGAGAAATAATGTTGATTGAAAAAATTTATTTTTGTAGAAAAGTTGTATTTTTGTAGAAACACATGATAAAATGGAAAAATTGAGTTTTGAAATAGAAAAAGACGGTAAAGAATATCATGTTTGGTGTCCAGAATTACCCGGTTGTCATTCACATGGCAAAACTATTAAAGAATCAGTTGAGCATTTAAAAGATGCTGTTAGACTATATTTGGAAACTTTAATGGAAGAACAGATTGCAAAAAAATCTTTAGAATTAACTTTATGAAGCCACGTGAGTTAATAAAAATACTGGAAAAAAACGGGTTTATTTTTATTAGACAATCAGGTAGTCATGCTATTTTCAAAAAAACAGGAAATGTAATAATTATTGTTCCTATTCATAGCAAAGATATTCCAAAAGGAACTTTAAGCAGTATTCTAAAAGACGCCGGACTGAAATAGTCAGAATTTCATCAATAGTAAATAAATTCTAATTTCTATAAAGGCGAAAAAATACGGATAATATTATCCGTGTAAATCCGTGTAATCCGCGTCATCTGTGTTCCATTAAATAAATAAGCAAACCCCCTTTGTTTTTAAAAGTAAATTGTTATTTTTGAAGTTCAATATTTAAAATATTTGCTATAAAAATGGACATAAATAGAACACCTATAAATCAAGAAGTTGTAAATAGAAAAATCAAAGAGAGTAAACTCCCTAATATTGGGAAAGCTTCAATTAGAGAATTATTAAAGGTAGTTAATCAGGTTGAAGAAGAAACAGGTGAAAAATTTATTCGAATGGAAATGGGTATTCCCGGACTGGATGCTGTAAAAATTGGTGTAGATGCCGAAATACAAGCCTTAAAAAAAGGCGTTGCTTCAAAATATGTTAACATCGAAGGTATTCCCGAATTTAAAAATGAAGCACAACGATTTGTTAAATTGTTTTTAAATATTGATGTTCACAGAGACGGATGTATCCCAACAGTTGGTTCTACTTCAGGAAGTTTTGCTGTATTTATGACTTTGGGTAATATGACTGAAAAACCATACAAACATCTGTTTATTGATCCGGGCTTTCCCCTTCACAAGCAACAATTAAAAGCACTGAATCTAAATTTTGATGGTTTTGATATTTATGATTATCGCGGTGATAAATTAAAAGATAAACTCGAATCTTATCTAAAAGAAGGTGATATTACTTCCATTTTGTATTCAAACCCAAACAATCCTTCATGGATATGTTTTACAGAAAAAGAATTAAAAATTATCGGCGAACTGGCTAACAAATACAATGTTATTGTTATGGAAGACCTTGCTTATTTTGGCATGGATTTCAGAAAAAATTATTCTATACCCGGAGAACCACCTTACCAACCCACAGTAGCTAATTATACTGATAATTATATTTTACTGATATCTTCATCTAAGGCTTTTAGTTATGCCGGTCAACGATTAGGTACATTAGTTGTTTCCGATAAAGTTTTTAATACTGTTTCTCCTGTATTAAAACAAAATTATAATTCAGACATTTTCGGTCAGGCATTGATTTATGGTTCACTTTATTCAATCAATGCAGGAACATCACATTCGCCTCAGTATGCTATTTCTGCAATATATAAAGCTGTTAATGATAAAAATTTTAATTACAGGGAAGATGTGCTGGAATACGCTGAAAGAGCCAAAATAATGAAAAAGTTGTTTACCGGTAATGGCTTCAAAATAGTTTATGATAAAGACGAAGATAACCCTATAGCCGATGGTTTTTATTTCACATTTTCGTATCCCGGATTTTCAGGCGAAGAATTAGTTGAAGAACTTTTATATTATGGTATTAGCGGAATATCTCTCGCAATTACCGGAAGCAAAAGATTAGAAGGATTAAGGGCATGTGTTTCTTTAGTTCACAGGGATCAATTCCCTGATTTAAAATATCGTTTGGAAAAGTTTCTGGAACATCATCCTGTTTAGTATCATAATTCTGGTTCTACTGTTATTTTAATGGAAAATAATTATTCTGTGGTTTTTATCAAACAGCTTATTTATAATGCTTAAATGCTTAAATGCCTAAATGCTTAAATATTCCATAACAATTAAATCTAAAAAATTCATTAACACATATTGCGGAAATCTTCAATAATTTTTGATAAATTTGCCGAAAAATATTAAAAATATATATAAACTATAATTTATGATATCAGAACCACATAAAATCAAAACGATTAGAAAAGTTGCATTTTCAACTTTAGAGAAAAGAATAGATGTATTAAAAAACTCTTCTTTCAACACATTTAAAATTCATTCTAACGATGTTACATTTGACATGACAAGTCAGGGTACAAATGCCATGAGCCATGATCAACTTTCGGGACTTTATATCGGAGACGAAACTTATGCCGGAAGTCGTAACTTTGAATTTTTAATGAAAGTAGTGAAAAACACCTTTGGATTTGACTATGTTTGTCCAACTCATAATTTGAGAGGCTCTCATAAGTTAATCACAACAACAATGGTTTCAAATGGAGATGTAATTTATTCAAATTCAAGACTTCCTGAATTATTAACAAAAGATAAATCGGCATCCGTTGAAATAATAATGGATAACGATTCTTTGTTTTCAGGTAATATTAATATTGCTGAACTGAGCAACAAACTTGCAGGCAAAGCCAATGTTCCCTACGTTTACATCGAATTGTACAAAAACGGATATAAACCGGTTTCGTTAGCAAATCTTGAAGAAGCACATAAAGTTTGTGCTGCCAATAAAATTCCTTTGATTGTTAACTTTTCACGAATTGTTGAAAATGCTAATTATATCCGTGAAAACGTATCGGAATACGCAAATATGAATCTTGCAGATATTATCAAAAAAATATCTACGATAAGCGATGTTTGTGTGATTGATGCAGCCCAGGATGCACGCTGCAATACAGGAGGACTTATCGCTACAAGCGAATATAATTTATATGAAAAATATATGAACGAAGTTGTAGTTTATGAAGGTTTGCATACTTATGGTGGAATGGCAGGCAGAACTATGGAAATTTTCGCTCGCGGTATTAAAGAAATGGTTTTCGAAAATCAGGCAAACTGGATAACTCAACAAATAAAAGATTTTGCTTCACTTTTAAAAGGAATTCCTTATTACCTTGGTAGCGACGGAATTTATATTAAAGCCGATGAATTTTTCCCTCATATAAAAGAAAACCAAACTAATACTCTCGCTGCTTTATTATATTTAAAATCAGGTGTAAGAATTTTCCTTGACGGACAGTTTACTGATTGTAATATTATTCCACTTCAAATTCCACGGCTTGCTTTCAATAAAAATCAATTATCACAAATTGCCGAGGCATTAAATGAAATTTATTCTGATAAAGATAAAATTCAAGGACTAAAACTGATTAATAATCCTGACTGGAATGATGAGGCTCAATTTGAATGGAGTGTTCCTGAAGTTACCGGATACAACTTTGATTGCGAGCCACACATCATTACAACAATTGAATATGTTGGAGTTGACACTATTGAAGAACGCAAAAAAATCATTAAAGAAGTAGGTTATAACACTTTCCTTCTTCCTTCAAAAGACATTACAATTGACTTTTTAACAGATTCAGGCACAACCGCACAAAGTGTAGAACAATGGTCAAAATACAACGAAGGCAGTGAAACACAGGCTTCCAGTAAAGATTATTTCGATTTTGTGGAAACTTTAAAAGATATTACCGGATATAAATATATTGTTCCTGCACATCAGGGAAGAGCCGGTGAACATATTATGTCACAATGTTTGATTAGAGATGGATTTATTCCCGGAAATATGTATTTCACAACTACAAAATTGCATCAGGAGATGGCTGGTGGAACTTTCGTTGATGTTATTGTTGATGAAGCTCATCAACCTCAATCAACATTTATCTGGAAAGGAAATATTGATCTTAAAAAAGTTCAGGCTATTATTAATGAACATGGTGAAGGATGTATTCCTTATATCAGTTTTGAACTTAGTGTGAATCTTGCCGGAGGTCAACCCGTATCAATGGATAATGCAAAAGAGGTTTACGAGTTTTGTAAAAAGCATAAGATTCCACAAATGTGGGATGCAACCCGTGCTGTTGAAAATGCTTATATGATCAAGAAAAAAGATCCGAGATATAAAGATAAATCAATAAAAGAAATTTTGCGCGAATTATTCAGTTATGGAGATGGTTGTACGGTTTCGAGTAAAAAAGATTATCTCGTAAATATAGGTGGTTTTCTTGCAATAAGAGATGATGAAAAATTATACAAGAAAGCTCTTAACATGCTTCGAATATATGAAGGTTCGGTTACTAATGGCGGAATTTCAGCGTCAGATATGGCAGTACATGCACAGGGAGCGAAAGAAATGGTTCAATTGGAATACATAAAAGCCCGTGTTGAACAAACACAATATCTTGGCGAAAAACTTCTCGCAGCAGGTATTCCTATTGTTGAACCTGCCGGAACACACGCTATTTTCCTTGATGCAAAAAGATTTCTTCCACATATTGATCAAGATAACTATCCTGCACAAGCACTTGCTTCGGCATTATTTGTTGAATCGGGAGTTCGAGCTATGGAACGTGGAAATGTATCGAGCGGAAGAAAGAAAAACGGAGAAAATTACAGACCGAAACTTGAATTAGTTCGTCTAACTATTCCTCGCAGAGCATATACTAACTCTCACATGGATATGGTTGCAGAAAGCATCATTGCACTTTATAAAAAGAGAGATACAATTAAGGGCTTAAAATTTATTTACGAACCCGAAAATTTAAGATTCTTCCAGGGACGATTTGAAGAAGTATAACGGTTTTATGATTGTTAGCAAAAGGTTGCTAACCTTCTTTTAGGTTAGTAACCTTTATTATTTATAATAAATTATCCAATTAATATTTAAAAACTTCGGGTAATTTTTTTTAGCTTTGCACAAATTAAAAAAAAATCAATAAAAATTTATAATTTCATTATGGCAAAAGTTAGAGGAGCTATTGTAGTTGACATCGAAAAATGCAAAGGTTGTGAAGTTTGCGTTGGTGCATGTCCAACTGATGTTATCGGAATGTCAACAGAAGTAAATGCTAAAGGATATCATTATGCATATATGAAAAATCCAGAAGCTTGCACCGGTTGCACAAATTGTGCTATCGTTTGTCCTGACGGTGTAATTACAGTTTACAGAAAAAAGATGGACAAATAAATTACAAACAAAAAAATATTTATAATATATGGGTGAGTTAAAATTAATGAAAGGTAACGAGGCAATAGCCGAAGCAGCTATCCGCATGGGAGCTGATGCTTACTTTGGCTATCCTATCACACCTCAATCGGAAGTAATGGAATACTTAATGGCTGAAAAACCACACGAAAGAACAGGTATGGTTGTACTTCAGGCAGAAAGTGAATTAGCCGCAATTAACATGGTTTACGGTGCAGCCGGAGCAGGTAAAAAAGCTATGACTTCATCTTCAAGTCCCGGAATCAGTCTTAAACAAGAAGGAATAACATATATGGCAGGAGCAGAACTTCCCTGCCTTGTGGTTAATGTTGTTCGTGGAGGACCTGGTTTGGGAACTATTCAACCGGCACAATCCGATTACTTTCAGGCAACAAAAGGTGGCGGACATGGTGATTATAATTTATTAGTATTAGCACCTGCCTCTGTTCAGGAAATGGCAGATTTCGTTGAATTAGGATTTGATCTTGCATTCAAATACCGCAATCCTGTGATGATATTATCAGATGGTGCAATCGGACAAATGATGGAAAAAGTTGAATTCTCTGAACAAAAACCCAGAATGACCGATGAAGATATAATTAAAAATTATCCGTGGGCAACTACCGGAAGACCTTCTAACCGGGAAAGAAATATTCTTACTTCTCTCGACCTTGATTCAGCTCGTCAGGAAAGACATAATCACAAACTCCAGAAAAAATACCAACAAATGCGTGAAACTGAAGTTAGATTTGAAAAAATTGAATGTGATGACGCTGATTATCTTTTGATTGCTTATGGTTCAAGTGCAAGAATAGCTCAAAAAGTTGTTCAATTGTGTAGAGCCAAAGGACACAAAGTTGGACTCTTACGTCCAATTACTCTCTTCCCTTTCCCTACTGATGAGCTTAACAAATTAGCCGATCAGGTAAAAGCTATGTTAACTCTTGAATTAAGTGCAGGACAAATGATAGAAGATGTAAAACTTTCAGTTAATGGAAAAGTCAGGGTTGAACATTACGGAAGAATGGGAGGAATGATATACTCTCCTACTGAAATTGTTGAAGTTTTGGAACAAAAAATTATAGAAGGATAAAACATGAAAGACGAGATATTAAATGAAATAATAAATCCCGAAAATCTGGTTTATAAAAAAACCAAACTAATGACCGACAAAGTTTTGAGTTATTG
>DAOVNY010000203.1 GCA_030630005.1 Bacteroidales bacterium
GTTGATTTTATTAAAGCTACAAAATGGATTAAAGATAATTTGCCGTATTCAAAGGTTAGCGGAGGAATCAGTAATTTATCGTTTTCTTTCAGGGGAAATAATACGATCAGGGAAGCAATGCACTCGGTGTTTTTGTTTCATGCAATAAAAAACGGACTCAATATGGGAATTGTTAATCCGGCAATGCTTCAAATATATGATGAACTTCCGAAAGAACTTTTACATCTTGTTGAAGACCTTGTTTTAAACAGGAGAGAAGATGCTACTGAGAATTTGCTTTCTTATGCTGAAAATGTTAAAGATAAGAAAAAATCAAAAATAAAAGAAGATGATTGGAGAGATGAAAGTGTTGAAGAACGTATAAAACATTCACTTGTAAAAGGAATTGTTGATTTTATTGAAGATGATGTTGAGGAGGCTCGTTTATCTTTTAAAACTTCAATTGAAATTATTGAAGGACCATTAATGGATGGAATGAATTTAGTCGGTGAATTGTTTGGCTCGGGAAAAATGTTTTTGCCGCAGGTGATAAAAAGTGCAAGAGTAATGAAAAAAGCAGTTGCAAAACTCACACCTTACATTGAAGCAGAAAAACAAAAAGGAACATCTTCCTCAGCAAAAAAAATACTTCTTGCAACTGTTAAAGGCGATGTACACGATATCGGGAAAAATATAGTAAGTGTAGTTTTGGCTTGTAATAATTATGAAATTATTGACCTTGGCGTGATGGTTCCGGCAGAAAAAATAATTAAAACTGCACTGGACGAAGAAGTTGACATCGTGGGATTAAGCGGATTGATAACTCCTTCGCTGGACGAAATGGTTCATGTGGCAAAGGAAATGCAAAGACAAAATATAAAAATACCATTGTTGATTGGTGGTGCCACAACTTCGAAACTTCATACTGCAATTAAAATTGATGTAAATTATCAGGCACCTGTTCTTTATGTTGGTGATGCTTCTTTAAGTGTTTCGGCAGTTTCAAAACTTTTATCAGGAAAGAAAAATGTTTTTAATGAGATAAAAACGGAATATTCTGATTTGAGAAAAATTTATGAAAACAAGGAAAAATCAAAAGAATACATTTCTTTGAAAGAAGCCCGAAAAAATAAATTTAAAATTGATTTTAAAAGCTCAGAAATAAAAAAACCGGCTTTTACAGGCATAAAATCTTTTTCAGATTCTCCTTTCGGTGAGATTAAAAAATTCATTAACTGGACTATGTTTTTTAATTCATGGAAAATAAAAGGAAGATACCCTGAAATATTTAATAATAAAGTAAAAGGTAAAGAAGCACAAAAATTATTTGATGATGCACAAAACATGCTCCTGAGAATAGAAAAAGAAAAAATGCTTGGATTGAAAGCTGTTTTTGGAATTTTTCCTTGTCATTCTGTTGGTGATGATGTTGAGGTTTTTTCTGATGAAAAAATGAGTAATAAAACTGCTGTTTTTCATTTTCTGAGAAATCAACAAAAGCAAAAAAACGACAATCCTAACTTTTGCCTTTCCGATTTTATTGCTCCGGTCAAATCAGGCATAACAGATTATATGGGCGTTTTTGCAGTTACAGCAGGAATTGGAATTAACAATTGGATTGATCAGTTCAAAAAAGATAATGATGATTACAACTCTTTAATGCTGAAAATTCTTGCTGACAGGCTGGTAGAAGCTTATGCGGAATATCTTCACTTACAGATAAGAATTAAATATTGGGGATATACCGAAAACGAAAAACTTGAAATACCTGAGATCATTAAAGAAAATTTTCAGGGAATCAGACCTGCACCGGGCTATCCTGCTTGTCCCGATCATTCGGAGAAAAAGACAATTTTTGAACTTCTTAATGCAGAAAAACACACAGGAATAATATTAACAGAAAACTTTGCCATGGATCCGGCAGCTTCTATTTGCGGATATTATTTTGCACATCCCCAAGCGAAATATTTTATAGTTGGAAAAGTGCAAGATGATCAGCTTCTGGATTATTCGGGAAGAAAAGGAATAGTAAGTAATAAGTACTTAGAGTGAACTAAAGTTTGGAGTGCCTAAAGTACTTAGCAAGTAACTAAAACTTTAGGCATTTTAGGCACTCCAAATACCGGGCTTTACCCGAGCATCCACGAAGCTTTGCTTCGGGACTTTAGGCACTTAATTAGTTACAAACAAGTAAAAAAGTATTTGAAAACATGAAAGTAATAGAACATTTTAAAAAAGCAAAAAGTCCTCATTTTTCATTTGAGTTGCTTCCACCTTTAAAAGGGCATAAAATAGATTTAATTTATAAAACCATTGATCCTTTGATGGAATTTAATCCGTTAAATATAAATATAACTTATCATCAGGAGGAGGTGGTTTATAAAAAGCATCCTTCGGGTTTACTTGAGAAAAAGACAATAAGAAAGCGACCGGGAACAGTTGCAATTTCAGCAGTTATTAAATATAAATATCCTGATGTGCATGTTGTGCCTCACATTATTTGCGGAGGTTTCTCTGAGGATGACACTGAATATGCCTTAATTGATCTTCATTTTTTAGGAATTAAAGATTTACTTGTTCTAAGAGGTGATCCGTTAAAATCGCAAAGTGTTTTTAAACCGGAAAAAGACGGTCATGCCAATGCTGTTGACCTGGTGAAACAGATCGTTAATCTTAATAATGGTCGTTATCTTGATGAAGAACTCGAAAACAAAGCACATTCTGATTTTTCTATCGGAGTAGCCGGTTATCCCGAAAAACATTTCGAGGCACCAAATATAAAATCAGATTTAAAACATCTTAAAAATAAAGTAGATGCCGGAGCAGATTATATAGTTACTCAGATGTTTTTTGATAATCAAAAATATTTTGATTTTGTTAATGATTGCAGGGAGATTGGAATAACTGTACCTATTATTCCCGGAATAAAACCAATAACAAATTTAAATGACATGAAAATTTTACCACAAGTTTTTCATGTTGATATTCCTGAAGAGTTGGAACTGGAATTAAATAAGTGTAAAAATAATAATGAAGCATACCATGTTGGAGTAGAATGGGGTATAAAACAATCAAAAGAATTGGTAAAATTCGGAGTACCGGCACTACATTATTTTACAATTGGGATTTCGGAGAATGTCAGACAGATTGCAAAAGAAATATTTTAGTAAAAAATTAGTGTGAAATTTATTTATTTCCGTCAACTGATGGAATTAGTCTCTACCATTCAACATAACGAATGTGAAATTCTTCTTCTGTATATTCTCGAATTACATTGGCACGAGCTTGTGCTGCTGCTGCTTTTGTCTTATACCCAATAGAAACACGATGACCCTGATCAATCTCCGGCCAAACTGATACATTTTTCCTTATCAGATTATTAAAAGCATTATGCACATCATAAGGTGTCTTAGTATAATGAATATTACTTACATAAGCATAAAAATCCTGACCTGTTTTATATGGATCGCAATAACAAGAAGAATAAACAAAATAATATAAAGGTCCTCTTACCGGTAATTGATAAGTAGAAGTAGTCCAAATACCCATTTCCGGTGCTTTTTCAGGAGTTTTTTTCTTAACGGTTTCGCCATCATTGCGATATAATTTTGCAATATAATCATCACAAATATTGAGTCCCAAAATCAAAATATCTTTATCACAATCCTTATCATAATCACCCCAATATGCTCCTCCCATATAAACTCCGGGAAGTCCGGCAAAAATATCAGTGAAAACAAATTTTCCATCATTACGATAAACTTTGGTAATTGCATTTTCGTGTGATTCCCCTGAAATCAAAACATCAATATCGCCATCACAATCATAATCACCAAGGTCAATACTACCTAAGCGTACACCTTGAATTTTTGTATTCACTTCTACAAATTTATCATTCCCTTTATTTTTATATACTTTAGTAAATATTTGGTTGTTGAAATTCTCACCACAAATTATAAAATCAAGTTTGCCGTCATTATTAAAATCACACCAACCAACATCACTCATTCGCAAATCTTCAAGCATTAAAGGTAAAGCCGTAAATTTATCATTA
>DAOVNY010000034.1 GCA_030630005.1 Bacteroidales bacterium
AAACATTTTGGTTATAAGCAGGTAATATTACCGCTTTCATTTTTTGGGGGATGGTTTTGTTTGTCATGATTTTGTTTGAAAATTTGCCACAGATTCACAGATTATTCAATTTGATTTTAGTCATTTTAAATTTCTTAATTTAGAAATTCAAAAATACTTTCTTTAGTTTCTCTAACTGCTGTCTTCAGCTCATCATTAACAATAATTTTATCAAATTTTCCGGCAAACGAAAGTTCATAATTTGCTTTTTCGATTCGTTTTTTCAGACTTTCGTTCGATTCAGTCAATCTTCCTTTAAGTCGTTCTTTAAGAACTTTTTGCGAAGGAGGTTTGATAAAAATTGCCAGAGCTTTTTCTTTATAATATTTTTTAATGTTTAATCCGCCGATAACATCTACATCAAAAATTACAAAATTTCCTTTACTCCAAATTCTATTTATCTCCGATTTTAAAGTCCCGTAAAACTGATTTTTATAAACCTCTTCCCACTCAAGGAATTCATCGTTTTTTATCTTTGTTTTAAACTCAGCAACCGAAAGAAAATAGTAGTCTTTACCACTGGTCTCATTCTCTCGTTTCGGGCGACTGCATGCCGAAACCGAAAATTCAAGATTAAGATATGAATTTAAAAGTTGCTTAACTATTGTTGTTTTTCCTGCTCCCGATGGAGCTGAGATTATTATTAGTTTCTCATTCATGCTAAAGAATGTTAAATAGTTGCTCTTTTATTTTTTCGAGTTCGTATTTCATCTGGACAACAATTTTTTGAATATCCACATCATTTGCTTTAGAGCCCAAAGTATTTATTTCCCTGCCGATTTCCTGAGATATAAAATTTAGTTTTTTCCCGATGGATATTTCTTCTTCAAGAGTTTCGAGAAAATAATCACAATGTTTTTTAAGTCTTATCTTTTCTTCGGTGATATCAATTTTTTCGAGATAATAAATCATTTCCTGTTCCAGACGGTTTTGATCAGTTTTTTCATCATTAATAATTTTCTCAAGGTTTTTGTTTATTCTTTCCCTGATGGTGTTGATGCGTTGTTTTTCGTGTAGAGGAACTTTTTCGAGCAGCTCGACAATATTGTGTATTTGTTTTTTGATCACTTTTTCGAGTGAGCTGCCTTCCTGCTTCCTGAAGTTGTTAAGCCGATCTATGCTTTCCTGCAAGGCATTTTTTATTTCTGCCCATTCATTTGGATCAAGGGAGTTAATTTCCGGTTTCATAACATCCGGCAATTTCATGATAAGCGGCAAATAAGCATTGAAGTTTTCTTGTTCAATTTCTTTTGTAATAGCCAAAAGTTCCTTGTAATATGTTTTTGCCAGATTTTTATTAAAAGAATAATTTGATGAATCTCCCGTCTTTTCCATGAAAATACTGAGATCGATTTTTCCCCGTTCGAGTTTTGATGAAATTATTGATCGTATCTCCATTTCCTTCTCTTTGATAATACCCGGAATGCGAGTGTTTAAATCAAACTGCTTGCTGTTTAGCGATTTAATTTCGAATGTTATCTTTTTGTCGGGAAGTTCCAAAACGGTTTTCCCGAAGCCTGTCATTGATCTTATCATAGTTTATTTGTTTTTTTCGATAACAAAGGTAATAATCATAAGTTTAATACAAAGGGAAGCAACAAATAACAAAGTTTAAATTCCAAATCTCAATAAAAACAAATCTCAAATAAATTCCAAAACCAACAAAAATAAAATTCCAAACAAAAAAACTGCCTTCGCCAACTGATTTCAATCAAACAAGTATATTTTTGAAATCAAATGTTTAACTCCAACTAACTAAATAATTTTCAATAAGATTGTGAATTAAGTTTTGATCATTGGTTTTTTTGAAAATTGGAATTTATTTGAGATTTGGAATTTGAATTTTGGAATTTTTTAAAAATAGATTTTACATGCGATTTGTACGAATATACCAAACTTATTTTTATTTTTGTAATGAAACAAAAAAGTGCTTTAAATTGGAACAGATTCTGGAACCATATCATCTTTTTCAAGATCCTATAAGGTATTATTTTGCGATGCTTGAAGATATCAGTAATGCAAAAAAAAGCATATACATCGAAACTTACAGGATAGGGAATGATTCTATTGGTGTAAAATTTAAAGATGCACTTACAAGAAAATGTAAGCAAGGACTTGATATAAAAATTTTGATAGATTCGTGGGGTGCCGGTTCCGTTAATTATACTTTTTTTTCCGAATTAATTAAAAGTGGAGGGAAGGTTCGTTTTTTTGAAAAAATAAAATTTAATTTCGACTTTTTTACCAGGGGGCATAAGCGGAATCACCGGAAATTATTGATTATTGATAATGATATTTCATATATCGGTTCATCCAATCTTACCGAATACAACCTTAACTGGAGAGAATTGATGTTAAGGATGAGAGGTGATATTGCTTTTACTTTCAGGAAACTGATGAACCAGGATTATCGAATTTACAATAAGTATGTTTTCGATAAGAAAAAATATTCACGGGTAATAAAACACAATGATTTTGAAATTATAAGGGAAATCCCCTCTATCACAATTCAGGAAACCAAAAAGAAATATGAGAAACTGATAAAAAATGCCAGAAGCAAAGTTGTTATTGAAACACCATATTTCCTTCCCGGATTTATGTTGAGGAAAGCACTAATGGATGCTGCTAAAAGAGGTGTTGACGTAAAGATAATTATACCGAGACATTCAGATGTGAATTTGGTGGATGTTCTGCGGAATAATTATCTCGGAATACTTCACAAAAGCGGAATACAAATTTTGTATTTTCTTCCACATAACCTTCATGCCAAATTATTGATGATTGATGATGAAATATTCTCAATTGGCTCTCTGAATTTCGATTATCGAAGTTTCAGATATATGTACGAAATTTCTTTGATCGGAGTTGATAAATCAATAATAAAACAGTTAGAAACACATATCGCCGGAACAATAGCTGAAAGCATCCCTTTTGATTACGAATACTGGAAACGACGCCCGCAGATCAGTAGATTTTTCGAATGGTTGCTGCTTCCGATAAGGCATTTGCTATAGTCCGTATTTGAAAATGCAGTTTGTTAATAAATTTATCCTTCCAGAATTCTTAATAAGTCATCATTGATATAAAAGACTTCTACCCCGTTCTTTTTTGGTCTTAATATTTTATTTATTACCAATTCATTTAAATATTTTGTCAAAGTTGTTCTTGAAGTTTTACCAAGAATATTTCCGATAATTTGTGGTTTTATATAAGGCTGACTAAATATTGCTTCATTTAATTCTTTGTTATACCATATAATTCTTTTTTGTGCATATTCAAGTGTGCTTTCCATTTGTTCGAGTATTTCATTGATCAAAGTATTAGTCAGAACTGATGTTTTTTCAACTGCTTCCAGCATAAATTCTGTCCAGGTTTCCCATGAATTTTTTTGTGTTACTGCCCCAATTTTATAATAGTAGTCTTCTTTATTTACAATAATAAATTTCGATAAATATAGTGTTGGTTGCGATAATAGTCCTTTATTTATCAGATATAATAAATTCAGAATCCTTCCGGTTCTGCCATTGCCATCCTGAAATGGATGTATTGCCTCAAATTGATAATGAGCAATACACATTTTTAACAATGGATCAGATGGAAATTTCTTGTCATCATTAAGGAACTCTATTAGGTTATCCATAAAATTTTCAATTACATCCTCTCCCCGTGGAGGAGTATAAATAATTTCTCCGGATCTAAAATCGCTTTGACCTCTTTTTATTACAACTTTTGCTTGTGGTGGACGGAAATCTGATGTGGTTTCCTTAATTTGTTTAAATATGTTTTTTATCAGATTAGCATCTATTGTTTTGTTTTGCTGTAAATAGTTGTAACCAGCCCAAAGAGCCTCTCTATATTTTAAGACTTCCTTGGTTGATGCATTTATGTTATTTTCTTTTTGGGTTTGTGAAATAGCCTTATATAATTCATCTTCGGTGGTAAAAATATTTTCTATCTCCGTTGAAGTCTTTGCCTCCTGTAATGCAATTGTATTAACAAGCATAAAAGGATTAGGTAGTCTGTTAATATTCCCGTTCACTGTAGCAAGTGCTCTTGAAGCTGCCACTAATTTCTTAAGCACTTTTGGATTATTATCCAAGTCTTTACTTGGAGGAAGAAAAGGCAAACTGTTATATGGGATTGTTCTGTCAAATTTTTGTTTTTCCATAATTGTCCAATTATTTAGTTTTTCTGAACACATTGCAAATATATGTCCAATTTATGTAATAAACAAAACAATTTGTTCATTATTTTTGAATTTCTGGACAGATTGTAAATATTTGTCCAATATTGAAAAATGACTAAGAATTATTTCCAATAAATATTTATTAAAACGCCCAAATTTTCCATAACTCAACAACTAATTTTAAGACAATGAAAAAAGTTTATTTCAAGCATAGAATTTGTACAAATACTACTTTAATATTATACCTTTGCACCCAAAAATATTGCTAATATAAAAATTATACAGAAATGACAGAAATGACTTCAAAAAAAGCTATTGAACTTGAAAATAAATATGGTGCGCATAATTATCATCCGCTACCTGTAGTTCTTTCAAAGGGCGAAGGTGCTTATGTTTGGGATGTAGAAGGAAAAAAATATTTTGATTTCCTCTCAGCATACTCAGCAGTAAATCAGGGTCACTGCCATCCGAAAATTGTTGATGCCCTTGTAGAACAGGCAAAAACCCTTACTCTTACTTCGCGTGCATTTTATAATGACGTACTTGGTGTTTATGAAAAATATATGACTGAGTATTTCGGATACGATAAAATATTACCGATGAATACCGGTGCCGAAGGTGACGAAACCGCAATAAAGCTTTGTAGAAAATGGGCTTATGAGAAAAAAGGTGTTCCCGAAAATCAGGCAAAAATTATCGTTTGTGAAAATAACTTCCACGGAAGAACTATCACGGTAATTTCGATGTCAACGGATCCTGATGCCAGAAAAAACTTTGGTCCTTTTACTCCCGGATTTATCACAATTCCTTATAACGATCTTGATGCACTGGAAACTGCTCTTGAAGATCCAAATGTAGCCGGATTTTTGGTTGAGCCTATCCAGGGTGAAGCCGGTGTTTTTGTTCCTGATGAAGGATATATTAAAAAGGCTTATGAAATGTGTAAAGCCAAAAATGTATTATTTATTGCTGATGAGGTACAGACAGGTCTTGCACGAACAGGAAAATTATTAGCTTGCGATCACGAAGGAGTTCATGCTGATATTTTAATTCTTGGAAAAGCATTGTCGGGTGGTGTATATCCGGTATCTGCTGTTTTGGCTGATGATGATATTATGCTTTGCATCAAACCCGGCGAACATGGTTCTACTTTTGGTGGAAACCCTGTTGCAGGAAAAGTTGCTATTGCAGCTCTTGATGTTGTTAAAGATGAGAAATTGGCTGAAAACGCTGAACGTCTCGGGAAAATCTTCCGCAAGGAAATGAAGAAAATTAATTCGGATATGGTTGAATTGGTTCGTGGAAAAGGTTTATTGAATGCAATTATCATAAAACCTAAAAATGGAAAATCAGCATGGGATGTTTGTGTGAAAATGATGGAAAATGGATTGATCGCAAAACCAACCCATGATCATATTATTCGTTTCGCTCCTCCTTTGGTAATTAATGAAGAACAATTAATGGAAGCTGTTGAGATTATTAAGAAATCTATTTTGGCTTTTGAGTAGAAATTTTAAGAGCGTGACTCTTTTATCGACATAAAAAATAAAAAGGAGTTAAAGAACGCATAAAACACTACTCCTGCCTGTGTTTCGAGCATTGATTCAACAAGAAGATTTATTGAAATTATTATCAGAAACAGAAAATACAGGAAATGCTTATGCCTGAAAGTGTAATATGCCGGTAAAATTAATGATAATGAAAGTATCAGGAACCCAACTATTCCAAGAGTAATAAAGGTTTGAAGATATTGATTATGGGCATTTGATTTTAATATTAAAGCCTTTTTGATATTATTTTCCTTGTATTTTTCAACTAAATAATCTTTAACATCTCCGGTTCCCACTCCAAATAAAAAATTTTGCTCAATTATTTCCACAGAATTCTGCCATATCATTATCCTCCCTGCTGTTCCATCTACTTCATCTTTTTCAATTGTTGTTCTGTTTTCAACTATTTCTTTTGCTTTTACAATTCTATTAAGCGAATATGGGAAAAAGTTAAAAGAAGCATAAAACAATCCGCAAATAATGATCACAAGAAATATTCCGGCTATAAGCCGCTTTTCAACAATAATAACATGAGCAACGGTTATAAAAAATACAATGAACAAACTTATTATTCCTGCTTTTGAACTTAACATTATCACAAAAAGACTGAAATAAATGACTAATAAGATCAATAAAAAAACGCGTCTTTTATCAGATTTTACCATCTTCTTTTTCATAAGAAAACAAACAATTATTGCTATTGCAAAATTCAAATACATTGCAAAATATCCCGGGTGATGGAAAAAGGAAAGCTTTCTATAATAAAACTCACTAATATCATTATTATCATAAAAAGCAATAAAAGCATCAACAAGTGAAACCACAGTACTAATAAAGCAGCCAATAACAAATACTACTAATATTTTTTCAAAAGATTTCGCAGTAAAAACTTCTTTTTTTATTGTGGAAATAATTACTGGAAAAATTATCAGCGAAAGCTTTACTTCTAAATCAAAAATAGCGTAATTTATATTTGATGAATATAATATCCCGACAAGGTAAAAAATATACAACAACGAAAACGACAAAAGATATAAGCGGTTATGCCCGTCGGTCAAACGTTTGATCTTTTTTTTAAAATCAAACTCAAGCACCCAAATAAAAATGAGCAATCCTATAATAAATGGAATTGCAGAGCTGTACATTGGAATAAAAAATGCAAGCAGTGCAAATAAATAATAATTTATTTTAATGATTTTCAAAATATAAAAACATAAAGTTACTACTCTTTTTCAAAATAGGTCAATGGTCGTAATACTTTATCAAAAACATAATATTGTATTAAAACAAAATCACGCCCATCATTAATGGTCGCGTATAACCTTTCGATATCAACCGGAACAAGTTTTGCACCATCACCAATTTTATCACCGAAACCTTTTTTGTAAAAAGTTTTGACAACAGTTGAATTTCCATTTTTATCTACCACAGTAATTATGTGGACAGGATTTGACGAGGTAATTGAATCTATCTTACTTTGTTCTGTGGTATTGGTTAGCACAGCTTCAAAATTAATATTATTAAAAGCTGTAACAAAATTTAAGAGTTTGAGAGTGTCGTAATTTGTAATTTCTTTTTTGTCTTTAAGAGAGATAAGTTTGAAATCTCTGTTGTTGATATTTTCGACTTTATACGACCGGTCAGGATCCTGAAAATGCTCAACTTGAATGGAGCGTATTTCGGGAACTTTATAATTAAAAACCGTATAATCTCTCCAGTCATTTTCGATAGTAGAATATCTTGGCGAAACAAATCCTCTGAAATTCGGAATATGAACAACATAAGCCCTGTCTTTTTCTTTTCCTTCCATCCACATATAAGTTCCGAGATTATCCATTGTAGCACCACCAACATAATAAACTTTCGTGAGTTTTTCATATTGGAAAAGTTGAATCCACCCAAAAATATCTATTCTGTAAACCATTTGATAAACCTCTACTTTTTTGGCTGCAACGGCAAGGCGCGAAATAACATTATTATGTTCGGCAATTGAGACCGGATTTCTTACCCTTATATCCTGCATAGTTTTCAAAAGCATATCAATTTTTCGCTGACTAACTTTATATTGTTCGTCTATTTCCCAATAATCCGGGGATATTTTTTTTAAAGTAACTCTATTATTTTGTTTATCTGCAATAAAAATTTTGGTCACACTTGAAGTATCAAGAAGTGCAAAATCACTGCTTTCTTTTTTCAGTGTAGTATTACTGCTTGTTGATATTAATATTGCAGCAATAATAATTAGTACTATAGTAATTAAAATTGTGATTTTGTTTTTTTTCATTTTTTATTTGATTGCTGATTTAGTATATTTTGCTTTTCTTATCCTTGCTTGTATTATTCCAAAAATCAATATCAATAATACCGGTAAAATAGTGTTAAACATCTGCCAAAACAACTTATTGTTATTGACCTTGGTACGATCAAGCAGTCTTAGTTTAAGCTCCCGCGAACGTATGGAAATCAATCCTGATCCGTCACACAGATAACTCATCACGTTAAGTATTAACTCTTTATTTCCAAAAGTTTGACGGGTAAATTGATCGTAGCCCAGAGGCAATGGATAGCCATTTGGTATTTGTAACTGATTTTTTATTATGTCGCCATCAGAGATAACTACCATTTTATTTTGTTTGCTTTTTTCTTTATATCCGATATCATCATCATTAGCTATTACCGGAGATATTCTGTTTTTAAATACCGATTCAAATTCACCTTCAAGCAAAACAGCTACAGGCTGTCCCTGAGCATTATACATCCGCTGATCAGGTTCTTCCCGTAATATTGATAAACTGATCATTGCAGGTGAACTCACAAGCCTTGAATATGGTGATGTTTTCAAAAGAATAGTCTTTTTAATTCCTTCAACTCTCAGTGTATCAATACTGCTGATAAATTCGGTCTTTATAGCATTGAGATTATTTACGATAGGATTATCGGAAAGCGGTGTAAGAATAGGGAAAAAATACCACGGGAAAAAATCTATTTGCGGTTGGTTTCCTATTTGTCCTGTCCTCAGCGGGATAGGCAAAGCATTAAGATCCATCACCAAGTTGTTATTTATGCGAACCCCGTAATTAAATAACTGATCAGTAAGATTCAAATCATAATTTATACTTATTGTTGACTCTGAATTTTTAATGCTATCCATACTGGCAAGAACCGGATCAATCAACCACAAGACTTTTCCTCCGTGCATAACAAACTGATCGATAATAAATTTATCCTTGTCGTTTATAGCTTTTGTTGGTTTGGCAATAATAATGGCATCAAATTTATTTCTGATCATTATATTTACCGAATCTAATGGTGATCTTTCGGTTAGACTGTTTAGCTGACCATTTATTTCAAGTCTTTCCACCACAAAATCTCTTGAAAGAGCAGAAGCAATATCGGCAGTTTCTTTTTTACCCAATTCACCATGCCCTTCAATAAAAGCAATTTTAGATTTATTTGTGATAGTTAATTTTCTGATGATATTGGCAATATTAAATTCCAGTGATTGGATTGAATTATTTAAAACTGATTCGGGAGGAACGCCCATTTGAGTTCGCAATAATTCCAAAGGCAACTCTCTGGATTTATATGTAACAAGTGCACCCGGAAAAATTATCTTCTGGGCTTTTCCCTCCTTAGTTTTAACCTGAAGGTCGGTTGGCTGAAGACCTCTCTCAACTAATAATTTGTAAGTATCATTTCTTTCTTTCGCATTATCACTTTTCGAGGGATTAATAAATTCGTATTGAATAATATCGTTATATGCTCTAAATTCATCAAGCATTTCTTTGGTTTCATTTCTTAATCTTTTGAATCCGGCAGGGAAATCACCTTCGAGGTAAACCCTGAAATAAACAATATCATCAAGTTCATTAAGCATTTGTTTTGTTGCATCCGAAAGGGAATAACGTTTTTCTGAAGTAAGGTCAAATCGGGCATGAATATAAGAACCGATAATATTTATCAGGACAATGATAATTATTCCAAGCATTACCCGGATTAAATTACTTCTTTTTATATTCATTTTTTTATTTGACATTCTAATTGTTTGTTTCTTTCTACTTCTGACTTCCAACTTCATCACCATTTTCTACTCTCAAGCGAAAGCTTAGTGAGTAAAATAAAAAGCGATTTCACACTAATAAAATATATAATATCTCTTGTATCTATCACTCCTCTGCTCATTGAAGTATAATGCGAGTTTATACCAAGTTGTTTGATAAACAGATCAAGCGAACCGAATAGTTCAAGAGAATAAATAAACTCAAATCCTATGTAAATAAATCCGCAAAGGAAAACCGAAATAATAAATGCAACTATCTGGTTGTCGGTTAATGATGAAGAAAACAAACCAATAGCCACAAAAGTACCACCCAAAAATAAAAGACCAAGATATGATCCCCACATTCCTCCTGTATCAATATTTCCTTTTGGGAGTCCTAATTGATAAACCGAAAAAAAATAAACAAGCGTAGGCAATAATGAAAAAACTACCAATGCAAAACCGGCAAGATATTTTGCCATTATTATCTGCAAATCAGATAATGGTTGAGTAAGCAATATTTCTATTGTTCCGCTTTTCTTTTCATCGGCAAACAAACGCATAGTGATTGCCGGAACGAGAAACAAAAACACAAAAGGTGCGATCATAAATAAGCCGTCAATATTTGCATAGCCAAAATCCGGAATATTAAATTCGGAAGGAAACACCCATAGAAATAATCCGTTGATAAGCAAAAATACCGTGATAACGATAAAGCCAATCAATGAACTTAAAAAACTGCTTATTTCCTTTTTTAAAAGAGTGATCATTAATTATTTCTGTTTTTCTGAGTTGTTTTTTAGCTCAGAATTTCAATTTGCTAAATTATAACTTTTTGAGGAAACGAGAAGAGGGGGATTATATTTTGTTAATAGCAAGGTAATACTTTGGGAATATTTATCAAGGGGAATGAAGGAAATATTGAAATAAGGGAAATAAGGGAAATCCATACTGACATACCCATTTCTCATTATCATTAAGCCTGCAAGCTGGCTTCATTATCAATCTAAATAATTGGCTAAGAAATATTCTAAAGAACAAACTATCACATTGTTTCTTAAAGGATAAGGCATTTTTACGGGGGCAATAACAAATGCCTCTGTTGCCTTAATGTCATCAAGAGCATTCCAAAACCCTTTACTTATGGTGGGTGTTATTGATGATTTAATTTCAATCCCAATAATACGATTCGCTTTAGTTAGCACTAAATCAATTTCCATCCCTTTTACAGTTCTGTAATAGAAATGTTTCCAATCAGAAAACTTATTAATAATATTTTCAATAACTGTTACCTCCCACGAACTTCCAAAAACAGGGTGGTTATATATTTGCTCGTAGCTCGAAAGATTTAATAAAGTGTGTAAGATGCCGGTATCTCTAAAATATAGTTTTGGAGATTTGACAAGCCTTTTTTTTATATTAACATAGTAAGGCTGCAATATTCTAAGCATATATGTGTGATGCAAAATATCAATATAATGTTTTATGGTTGGTTGGCTAAGTCCCATTGAATTTGCCAATGAGGAGTAATTTATAACATTTCCGTTTAAATGAGCTAACATTTCCCATAGTCGATGTATGGTTTCTGGTGCAATATTAAATCCAAACCTTCTTAAATCTCTCTCTAAAAATGTTTTAATGTAATTTTGCAGCCATAAAAATGCCAATTTATCATCTTTAGCTAACAAACTTAGAGGAAAGCCTCCCCTCAGTCTATAAGTTTGCAAATTGCATATATTTGATACCTCGGGAAAAAGAAAAGGGGACAATTCATAATAGAAAATTCTACCGGCCAAAGTCTCTGAACTTTGTCTTAAAAGTTCCGGCGATGACGAACCTAATATTACAAACTTGGTATCGGGATTTTCATCAATAAAACCACGTAATTCAGGAAATAAATCAGGTACTAATTGAATTTCATCAATGCAAATAATTTTTGATTTATTCATCGTTAAAAAACTTTCCGGGTCTTCTAACATTTGAGCATCTGTCCGTTTTTCCAGATCAAGATAAACTACATTATCATATTTTTTTAGTAATTGCTGAGCCATTGTTGATTTTCCAACTTGCCTTGCACCAATAATAGCGGTAACCGGAATATCGTCAAAGTAGGCTTCAATATCTTCTCGTAATAATCTTTTTATAATCATTGCGCAAAGATAATACAAAAAGGTGCAAATTCAAAATTAGATTTTGAATTTGCACCTTTTTATTACAATTTATTACAATCAATTACAACTAATTACCCCAACAACCGTAGGGCGTTTTTTAAAATTTATTCTTCAAACTCAATCATCACCGAATCGTCAACAGTAAGTCCGAGAAGACTGCTTGCCTTACCTTGGTTCATAGCTATTTCCAACAGATCCATAGAATTGAATAAAGCCACAATTTCACCAACAGTAACATCATTATACGAGCGATGAATTTTTTTTACACTTTCGCCACGGAACATTATCGAAAACTTCTTGTTTTTACCTACTTCTTTGAATAATTTTTCGCTGATATTTGTAATGATATTTTCGTATTCATCAACATAAATAACCAATCCCTTGATAAGATTTTTATCAACTACGGGACGAAATAAGATTTTTTGATTTATTGTATTTTTTTTGTTTCCGAGTTCTTCCAACTTTTTCCCCTGAGCTATATGAATTGCCGCTTTAACAAACCTGTCGCGAGATGAAAAAGTAAAATGATCGGAATCCTGAGGAATGTCAAGTTCAAAAATCTTTTCAGGTGTTTTCTCAAATATCATTGAAAATACTCCGGTATCAGTTCCGATAAAATAATGCTCTTCATGAAAGATTGCCGTATGAGGATATTTATCAGATTCTTCGGTGCTTATTCCAATTATGTGGATTGTTCCTTTTGGGAAACTTTTATATGAATGTTTTATAACAAATGCAGCCTGTTCCGCATCAAAAGGATTTATATTATGCGAAATATCAATTATACGAGCTTCGGGAAGGTAGTTAAGGATTGTGCCTTTTACCGCTGCAAGGTAATGATCTTTTAATCCCCAATCGCTTGTAAGTGTGATTATTGGCATACCGGTTTTTTGACTGTATTATTTTTTATTAAAGTTTTATTCAACCTGAAACAATTATTGGTCAAAATTACAAATTTATTCCGAAGGTATGTGATTTTTTAATAATTTTGGATAATAAATTTTTTAACAAATTAGTACTTAAAGTGCCTAAAGTTTGGAGTGCCTAAAGTTATTTAAAATACATACAGAATATTAATAAAAATTATTCAAAAATTTATGAACGAAAAGATCATCAACCTGAAATCATATAACCCCTTGGATATTTATGGAGTTAATGATGTAAATTTTAATCTGATAAAAAAACATTTTCCAAAACTTAAAATTATTGCACGAGGTAATGAGATCAAGATATTTGGAACGGAAAAAGAGACCTCCTTATTTGAAAAAAAGTTTTCACTTGTTTTACTGATGTACGATAAATTCGGAAGGATAACTGAAAACGATATTACGCAGTTATTAGAATCGGAAGATGAAGAGATAATTTCTGATGCTAAAAAGAGTAATGACATTCTGGTACATGGGCAACATGGGCTTCAGATAAAAGCAAAAACCAGAAATCAGCGTAAGATGGTTGAGAAATGTCGTGATAATGACCTTGTAATTGCAATCGGACCAGCAGGCACAGGAAAAACATATACGGCAGTAGCTCTCGCAGTTCAGGCATTAAAAAACAAAGTGATCAAACGAATTATCCTCACACGCCCCGCCGTTGAAGCAGGTGAAAATCTCGGATTTCTTCCGGGTGATATGAAAGAAAAACTCGATCCTTACATGCAGCCACTTTATGATGCTTTGCGCGATATGCTACCAACACAGAAGTTACTTAAATACTTGGAAGACGGAACAATTGAAATTGCTCCCTTAGCATTTATGAGAGGTCGTACTCTCGACAATGTTTTTGCAATACTTGATGAAGCTCAAAACACCACTCCCAACCAGTTGAAAATGTTCCTCACACGAATGGGGCGATCAGCTAAATTTATCGTAACCGGTGATATCACACAAATTGACCTTCCGAAAAACCAAAACTCAGGGCTTATACATGCCCAAAAAATATTGAAAAATATTAAAGGAATTGATTTTGTTATTCTCGACGAAAATGATATTATCAGGCATAAGCTGGTTACAAAAATAGTTGCTGCTTATGGGAATGATGCGGAGAAGAAGCAGTAATTGTAATTCAAATCCTCCAGATTTTAAAAATCTGGAGGATTTTTTTGCATTAAGAAAATTTCTACTTTTGCAAAAAAATTAAACAAGATCATCTTATGTCAAAAGCAATAACAAAAACTAATTTCAAATTTCCCGGACAGGAAAACCATTATGTAGGAAAAGTAAGGGATGTATATAATATTGATGACGAATTACTGGTGATGGTGGTAAGCGACCGCATTTCGGCATTCGATGTTGTTCTTCCAAAAGGGATACCTTTTAAAGGACAGGTTTTAAATCAGATTGCATCAAAGTTTCTTGATGCTACCGAGGATATCGTTCCAAACTGGAAAATCGCAACTCCCGACCCAATGGTTACTGTTGGTAAATATTGTGAGCCTTTTAAAGTTGAAATGGTAATTCGGGGATATCTTACCGGTCATGCCTGGCGACAATATAAAGCAGGAAAAAGAACTCTTTGCGGAGTACCGCTTCCCGAAGGGATGAAAGAAAATCAGAAATTCCCGGAGCCAATTATTACTCCAACAACAAAAGCTGAATTTGGTCATGATGAAGATATTTCGAGAGAAGAAATTATTAAAACCCATCTTGTTTGCGGAATAGATTATCATCAACTTGAGCTTTATACACGCGAGCTTTTTGAGAGAGGAACCGAGATAGCCGATAAAATGGGATTAATACTCGTTGACACAAAATATGAATTTGGAAAAGTTGGCGATGAAATTTTCCTTATCGATGAAATTCATACTCCTGATTCTTCACGATATTTTTATAAAGACGGTCATGAAGAACGACAAAAAAATAATGAAGTTCAAAAACAACTTTCAAAAGAGTTTGTTCGCGAATGGTTGATGGAAAACGGATTTCAGGGAAAAGAAGGACAGAAAGTTCCGGAAATGACTGAGGAATTTGTAAAAAGCGTTTCGGAAAGATATATTGAATTGTACGAAAAAATTACCGGAGAAAAATTCGTTAAATCTGATACTACGGATGTTTTAAGCAGGGTTGAAAAAAATATTTCAGAGTTTTTAATTAAATAAAAAAGTGTATTTTTGCAAATCAAAAATTTTAAAAAAAATAAAAATGAAAAACCCAATTATTCTTTCAAATTCTTACCGAATTATAACAGTTTTGATTATTTCAATACTGTTTACTTTTTCTTCTATTGCACAAAAAATCAATTATTCTGACAGTTGGGGAAAACAAGGATATTCGGTTACAAGTGAGAACACATCTGCTGTTAAGCTTAACTATTCAATTAACAATTTTTCAATTAGTGATCAGAATATCAATGGAAAAGCAATGCAAATTGTAACTCTTCCCGGGCAATTTCTTCCTAATGACGAAGGTGCACCAAACCTTCCGGGTTCAGGACAATACATTGCATTACCTCAGGGTGCCAATGCAAAACTTAAAATCGTTTCATCACGAACTGAAAAATTCAAAAACGTAAATCTTGCACCGGCGCCAAGAATACCTTTCGATACAGAAAAAGGACCTCTGGAATACAAAAAAAATCAAAAGATTTATTCAATGGATGCCTTTTATCCGGCTAACCCAATTAAACTCTCTGAACAAACACAGATAAGGGGAGTTGATGTTGTAATGCTTGGTATCACTCCATTTCAATACAATCCCATAACAAAAGAACTAATTGTTTATCGCGATATCGAAGTTGAAGTAACTTTTGAAGGCGGCAATGGACATTTCGGCGAAGACCGTTTAAGAAATCGTTACTGGGATCCTATCTTAAGAGATGCTTTACTTAATGAAGCTTCTTTGCCAAAATTAAATTATAATTACAGTTCAGGTAATTCACGTGACGAAGGATTTGAATATGTTATTATCGTTCCTGATGATAATGATTTTTTAGCTTGGGCTGATTCACTAAGGATGTGGAGAATTAAACAAGGTATTTCAACAACTGTTGTTACAACTACCGAAATTGGTGGAAATACTACCACAGCTATCGAAGACTATGTTGATGATAT
>DAOVNY010000068.1 GCA_030630005.1 Bacteroidales bacterium
ATTGTTTTTGATGCAGATGCAATTAATATTTTGGGAGAGAACAAAACCTGGCTTTCATTTATTCCCGAAGGAAGCATTTTTACTCCTCATCCAAAGGAATTTGAACGCCTTGCCGGGAAATCGAAAAATGACTTTGATAGAATTGAAATGCAAAAAGAGTTCTCATTTAAGTATAAATCTTATGTTGTTTTGAAAGGAGCTCATACATCAATTACAGCTCCAAACGGGGATTGTTTTTTTAACTCTACCGGTAACCCCGGGATGGCAAGCGGAGGAAGTGGTGATGTTTTAACAGGGATGATTTTGGGGTTACTTGTACAAGAATATAGTTCTCTCGAGGCATCAATACTTGGTGTTTACCTTCACGGATTGGCAGGAGATATTGCCGCCGGAAAACAATCGGAAGAGGCGATGATTGCTTCGGATATTATCGAAAATGTGGGTGAGGCGATTAGGAGTGTTAATAAATGAGTTGATTTGTTAAAAAAATTGCAACAGATTCATAAATGAAAAAATAATCTTTTTACTTTTGTCTTTTATACTGCTTCTTATTAAAAATACAAAGCATTATATCATAAAAAATATGAATTCTTTTTCATCAAAATTAGTAGAAGAAGCCGTTAATGAACTGGCGAAACTGCCGGGTATCGGAAAGAAGACAGCATTACGATTGGTACTTCACATGCTCAAGCAGGATATTCCCGAAGTTGAAAAGCTTGGGAATAGCATTATCAAAATGAGAAATGAAATAAAATTTTGCAAAGAATGTTTTAATATTTCGGATAGTGAGATTTGTGAAATTTGCAGCAATCCTAAGCGAGATCATACTACAATTTGTATAGTTGAAGATATTCGGGATGTAATGGCAATTGAAAATACAGCTCAATACACAGGAGTTTATCATATTTTGGGTGGCATTATTTCGCCAATGGACGGGATAGGACCAAATGACCTAAACATCGAACCACTTGTAAAAAAAATAAAAACCGGAAATATTAAAGAAATTATAATGGCTTTGCCAACAACAATTGAAGGTGACACTACTAATTTTTACATCTACAAACAAATAAAAAATACAGGAATAAAAACGTCAATAATAGCGAGAGGTATTTCCATAGGCGATGATTTGGAGTATGCTGATGAAATTACTTTGGGACGATCCATTATCAACCGTACACCTTATGAGGCTTAGGTGAGTAAATAATAATTGTGTGTGATATTCTGTTATAAAATTAACTTTCTTGCTCTTTCTCAAAAAGATTAAGTTGGTTTTCGGTAATGCAAAATTCTTCAGGAACGTTTTTAGAAAAGTTGTTGATATACCTGCCAATACTTTTCTTTATTAGTTTATTAGGAGTTGTTTTACGGGCAGCACAATAATTATCAAGTGATTTTTTTTGTTTTGCAGATAATTTAAAAATTACCTTTCGGTATTTTATTTTTTTTCTCTTTTTTGATTTTCGTTTAGGCATTTGCCAAAAATATAAAATATTTGCTAATTAATACTCTTAATCTTATCAACATCATTTTTTATCATATCCGCCAGTTTGTTAGCATCTTCAACAGAATTACTTTCGGAATAAATTCTTATTATTGCTTCGGTGTTTGACTTTCTCAGATGTACCCATCCATTTGCAAATTCAATTTTTACACCATCTATTGTATTCAGTTTATGATTTTTATATATTTTTTTAATTTCGGATAAAATTTTATCAACATCTATTTCTGGTGAGAGTTGAATTTTATTTTTTGAGATAACATATTCGGGATAAGTTTTTCTGAGTTCAGAAATTTTCATAGCTTTTTTTGCAAGATAAGTAAGAAATAATGCAATACCCACAAGAGCATCCCTGCCGTAATGTAATTCGGGATATATAACTCCTCCATTACCTTCGCCGCCAATTACGGCATTTTTTTCTTTCATCATTTCAACAACATTCACTTCACCTACTGCAGAAGCAAAATATTTTCCTCCTGCTTTTTCGGTAACATCGCGCAAAGCTTTTGTTGAAGACAGATTGGAAACAGTATTTCCTTTCTGATTTTGCAAAACATAATCCGCAACAGTCACCAGTGTATATTCTTCACCGAACATTTCACCATTTTCACAAATTATTGCAAGACGGTCAACATCAGGATCAACAACAAAACCAACATCGGCTTTATTTGAAATTACCAATTCCGATAACTCTGTAAGGTTTTCTGGTAAAGGTTCCGGGTTGTGAGGGAAAATTCCATTAGGCTCGCAGTAAATCTCATCAACTTTATTTACTCCCAAAGCACATAACAAAGCCGGAATGGCAATACCTCCGGTGGAATTTACACAATCAATAGCTACTCTGAAATCAGCTCTTTTTATTGCCTTAACATCAACAAGTGGCAGTTGTAAAATTTCTTCAATATGTTTTTCGATATAATCATCATCTACATCATAATCACCAATTTCATCAACTTTATTAAATAAAAAATCTTCTTTTTCAGCCATAGTTAGTATTTGAGCACCATCAGCAGCAGAAAGAAATTCTCCCTTTTCATTCAACAATTTCAAGGCATTCCACTGTTCCGGATTATGACTTGCAGTTAGAATTATTCCTCCGTCGGCGGCTGAATCCGTAACGGCAATCTCAACAGTAGGCGTGGTTGACAAGCCAATATCAAGAACATTGGCACCCATACTTTGCAAAGTGCCAACTACAATATTATTTACCATCTCTCCTGACACACGTGCATCGCGACCAATAACAATTTCTATCCTTTTCTTTTTGCTTCTGTTTTTGATAAATTTTGCAAATGATGATGTAAATTTCACAAGATCAAGTGGAGTTAAATTATCTCCCGGATTGCCTCCTATTGTCCCGCGAATACCGGAAATTGATTTTATTAAAGTCATATTGAGATATATTTATTGAGTGCAAAATTAGCGATTTTTAGCAATTAAAAAAAAGTTATATAAATCATAGATGAAAAATAAACTTGTCTTAACAAAATTTTGATAATTTTGCCAACGAAAAAATCAATAAATAATTTATTACTTTTACCTGAATGGAAGAATATTCTGAAAGCAGACAAGACAAGGAGATAACGTCATTGATCCAAAGATTTGAAGATATGCTTCAAAAAGGTGAGCATTACTTTTTTGACGCAGAAGATTTTGAGGATATTATTGATTATTTCCTTTCCGAACATAATCTTGCCAATTCAAAGCAGGCAATAGAATTTGCAATAGAACAACATCCTTCACATACAAACTTTCTACTAAAGAAAGCTCAATATTTTCTTTTATCGCAAAAGCAAAAAAAAGCATTAGAGATACTGAACAATCTTGAAGCAATTGAACCTGCAAATTGCGATATCTATACCATAAAAGCTACCATTTTTAGTGAAATGCAGGAGTATAAGAAATCAATTGCAGAACATAAAAAAGCTCTTAAATATGGCGAAGACACTGAAGAGTCTTTAACAAATATTGCTTTTGAATATGAAAATCTCGGAGATTACAGCGAAGCAATAAAATATTTAAAACAAGTACTTGAAACAAATCCTGACAACGAAGCTGCAATTTATGAGCTTTCTTTTTGTTACGAGTTTAGTGAAAAGGTTGAAGAATCGGTTAAATTCTTTGGGGATTTTATTGATATAAATCCTTATTCGAAAGCTGCATGGTTTAATCTTGGAATTTCGTACAACAATCTCGAATTATTCGAAAAAGCCATTGATGCTTATGATTTTGCAATTGCAATAGATGAAACATTCGGAGCAGCTTATTTCAATAAAGCTAATTCGTATGCCAATATGGAACGACACCAAAATGCAATAGAAGTTTATAAAGAAACTTTTTTGTATGAAGACCCAGAAGCAATAACTTATTACTACATTGGCGAGTGCTATGAAAAGATTAATGATTTTGAATCATCATCAAAAAATTACCAAAAAGCTATAAAGCTTGATGATCAGTTTGCTGATGCATGGATTGGAGCAGGAGTATCTTTTAATGAGCTTGGGCATATAAAAACTGCAATTAATTTTCTCACAAAAGCTGTTGAGATTGATTCTGTTAATCCTGATTCGTGGTTAATACTCGGTGATCTTCAATATAATGATGATGATAAAGAAGAAGCTCTGAGATCGTATCTGAAAGTTGCTGAACTTGACCCGATGAATCAGGAAATATGGTTAATAATTTCGGATATATTTGCCAAAGAAAATGAATATGATAAAGCTATCAAAATCATCGAACAAGGTATCATTAATCAAAAAAATAATACCGACCTTTACTTCCGGCTTACAGTCTATTTACTAAACTCAGGTCGTACAAAAGAAGCATATAAAACTTTTGAATTTGCATTGGATCTTGATTTTGAAAAACATTTTCAGATATTTGAATATCAGCCTCAACTTAAAAAAGATCAAAATATCATTGATATTATTCAAACATTTAAAAACGAAAAAAAGACTAGAAGATAAAAACACATGAAAGAATACATAACCCTTATAATTAAAGGCATAGGTATGGGTGCTGCAAATGTTATTCCGGGTGTTTCGGGAGGAACTATCGCTTTGATAACAGGAATATTTGAAAGACTTATAAACTCAATTAAATCGTTCAACATTAAAGCAATCAGCTTATTCTTTAAAGGTAAGTTCAAAGAATTTGCTAAACATACTGATCTTTATTTTTTGATTGCGATTTTAATAGGGATCGTAATAGCAATTGTAAGTCTTGCCAGATTATTTGATTTTCTTTTTACAAATTATACTGTTTATATCTGGTCATTCTTTTTTGGACTTGTGTTAGCATCGGTTTACTTTGTCGGGAAAACCATAAACAAATGGAGTGTTAGTGTAATTATCACTTTTATTATTGGTACTGCAATTGCAGTTTTAATTTCGACATTAAATCCTGCTGTAGAAAACAAAAGTTTTGTTTATCTCATTTTTTGTGGTGTGGCTGCCATTTGCAGTATGATACTTCCGGGATTGTCGGGTTCATTTATTCTGGTAATTATGGGAAATTACAAATTGGTTGCAATTGATGCCATCAACAACCGTGATATTGAAATACTTCTTCCTGTATTGATAGGAGCAGTAATCGGATTGCTTGCTTTTTCTCATTTACTTTCGTGGGTTTTTAAAAAATATAAAGACCAAACTATTGCAATACTCACAGGTTTTATTCTCGGATCATTAAGTATTTTATGGCCATGGCAAGAAAAAATATATTTACTTAATGGAATTGGAGAAAAAATAATTATTAAAGGAAAACCGGTAATTGCAAAATTTGAAAGAGTTATGCCTGAAGCATTTAATACAGAAGTGATTTTAGCAATAGTTTTTGTTTTAATTGGAATATTAAGTATCTGGATCATTGAAAAATTAGCAAAAATCAGATAATAAATAAATTTTTATATTTTTACATCATTAAATAAATACCTTTGCTTTTTATATAAATACTCAGAACAGAATTATTAATGAAAGAATACGGACTTATAGGTTATCCACTGTCACACTCGTTTTCGGAAAAATATTTCTCCGAAAAATTCAAAAAAGAAAATATTAAGGATTCTGTTTATAAGCTTTATCCTTTAGAAGATATTGATTCGTTTCCTGAATTTTTAAGAAAAAATCCAAATATCGAAGGTCTAAACGTAACAATTCCATATAAAGAAAGCATAATAAAATATCTTGACGAACTTGATATGGATGCCCGTATGATAAGTGCTGTAAATACGATCAAGATCAAAAGAAAAGCAGGAAAGACTAAACTCATTGGTTATAATACCGATGCTCAGGCATTTGAAACATCTTTAAAACCTCATCTTAAACCACAGCATAAAAAAGCATTAATACTGGGTTCCGGTGGATCCTCAAAAGCAATTCAGTTTGTATTAAAAAAGCTTGGTATTGCCTGTACCGTGGCTACTCGCAGACCTTTAAAAGCACATCATATTATTTATTGGGCAATAACAAAATCGTTTATCGAATCTCATCTTATCATTATTAACACTACACCTCTCGGCATGTATCCTGACATTGAAAAATTTCCTGATATTCCTTATCAGTTTTTAAATTCAGATCATATTCTTTTTGATTTGATATACAATCCTCAACAAACCAGTTTTTTAAAACTCGGAAAAGAAAAAGGCAGTATCACTGTTAACGGACAAGAAATGCTGGAATTGCAAGCCGACCTTTCATGGAAATTATGGAGATTAAATGGCAAATGAATGTTTCCGTTTTTTCGTAAAAAATAAATATGAAGCTAAAAAGATTTGTTAAAATTTTAGGTCCCGGATTGCTATATGCCGGAGCAGCCGTTGGAGTATCACATCTTGTTCAATCAACCCGCGCCGGAGCTACTTATGGTTTTGACTTAATTTGGATATTAATAATTGTAAATGCAATTAAATATCCCTTTTTCGAATTTGCACCACGATATGCAAGCGCAACATCAAACAGCCTGATTAGCGGTTACGAAAAAATAGGAAAATGGGCAATAGTCCTTTATTCTTTTTTAACTCTTGCCACAATGTTTGCTATACAAGCAGCAGTTACCATGGTAACAGCAGGACTGGTAGCTCATATTTTTGATATTTCCATTGACATCACAATGCTCTGTAGTTTTATTCTTGGAATAACTATGACAGTTCTGATAATTGGGAAATATGCCATTTTGGATAAGATCATCAAGTTTATAATAGTAACTCTTGCTTTATCAACAATAATTGCTGTTTGCTTTACTTTTGGTATTGATTTGGAAATAAAACCTGATTTTTTTAATCAGTTTAACTGGAAAAACAGTATTGATATAGCTTTTTTGATTGCATTTATAGGCTGGATGCCTGCCCCCCTGGATGTTTCGGTGTGGCATTCGTTATGGACAGTTGCCAAGAAAAAAGAAACAGGAGCAAAAACATCATTAAAAGAATCATTAATAGATTTTAAAATAGGTTATATAGGAACAGCTTTTTTAGCTATTGGATTTTTAACTTTGGGTGCATTGGTAATGTGTGGCTCAGGCGAGCAACTGTCGCATGACGGCAGTATTTTTGCCAAACAATTCATTAATATGTACACCATTAGTCTGGGGAAATGGGCATATACTCTGATAGCAATTGCTGCTTTAACAACTATGTTCAGCACTACACTGACATGCCTTGATGCTTATCCCCGGGTTCTGAAATCCTTAACAGAAATTTTTATCCCTACACTTCGAAAATCCCCTAATAACAATACATGGCTATCATGGCTCTGGTTAGTGATTCTGGTTGGTGGAGCGCTGTTGCTAATCGGTGTTCTGACAAGCAGTATGAGATTTATGGTTGACTTGGCTACAACTTTATCATTTGTTACTGCTCCGGTATTTGCTATAATGAATTATAAAGTTATTACTGATAAACATATGCCCAAGGAAGCCCGTCCTAAAAAATGGCTCAGAATATATGCAATAATAGGAATAATCTTATTATGTGCATTCACACTTTTTTATATCGGATGGAAATTTATTTTTTAATTTTCTTATTTCTACTTAAAATATTTGAATTCCGGTATAAAAATTCGTATATTTGTATAATATGAAAAAGATATTGCTTCCTGTAGATTTTTCCGTGTATTCTTATAATGCATGCCTGTTTGCCATAAAAATGGCAAAAACATTCGGATCAGAGATACATCTGTTTCATTCGTATTTCAACAGAATAATCTATACTGACAACAGTTTTTCAACCGGATTAGACTCCGGCACTTTACTTAATGAACAATTACTTGATATTGAAAAGAATGCACATAACGACCTCAAAAAATTACACGAAACTCTTAAATCTCAATTAGAAAAGGAAAATGTTAAAAACATAAAAATCAAATATTCCCTTGTTTCCGGCGAACCTGACAGTACAATAATCAATTTTTGCAAAGAATACAAGCCGGATATAATTATCATGGGTTCAAGAGGTAAAAGCAAAAAAGGGACATTGATGGGAAGTGTTACAAAAAAAATCATGAATAATTCAAAAGTACCTGTTTTAGCAATTCCTGAAGCATATTCTTACGGAAGTATTTCAAATATTATGTATTTAACAGATTTTAAAGAATCAGATGAATTGTTAATCGATAAAATTATGAATCTGTTCAAAAAACTTAAAATTATAATACATTGTGTTCATCTTAATCTTTATCTTTATGAAAACAATATATCCCGGAACAAAAAGCAGATGAAAAATCTTAAAAAAATCATTTTAAAAAAATATAAAAAAGAAAATATTGATTTTAAATTGATCGACAGTTCTGATATTAGTCATGATATTAAAGTATTTGTAAATAAAAACAATATAGATATGATAGCTTTTCATTCACATAAAAGAAATATTTTTAAAGAGCTATTTACTCACAAACTGACAAAAAAATATCTTTTCCAAGCAAACGTACCGCTGCTATCTCTCAATACTTGATCATTTGTATGGAGAAAGGAATAATAGTAATTCCCCAATTTATTAATAATATTTATTAAGAAATTTTACTAATAACTTTGTAGTATTTCACTCAAATATTACCTTTGAATAATATTTTTACTGAAATAAATGAAATTATCAATAATAATAGTTAATTACAATGTTAAATACTTTCTCGAACAGTGTTTAATATCTGTTCAAAAAGCGTGCAAAGGCATTTCAAATGAAATATTTGTAGTTGATAATAACTCTGTTGACGGATCGGTTAAAATGGTGAAGGAAAAGTTTAAGGATGTTAAACTTATCGCCAACACTGATAATAAAGGTTTCTCAAAAGCAAATAATCAAGCTATCAAAATATCAAAAGGAGAATATGTACTTCTTTTAAATCCTGATACTATCGTTGAAGATGATACGTTTAGAAAAATAGTTTTATTTATGGATGAGCATCCCGATGGTGGAGGACTTGGAGTTAAAATGATAGATGGAAACGGAAAGTTTCTGCCTGAATCAAAAAGAGGATTTCCTTCTCCTATCGCCTCATTTTATAAGATGTCAGGATTATCTGCTTTATTCCCGAAATCAAAAATATTTTCTAAATATCATCTTGGTTATCTTGATAAAGATAAAACTTATGAAGTTGATGTTCTTGCCGGTGCTTTTATGTTGTTACGAAAATCCGTCCTCGACAAAACCGGCTTACTTGATGAATCATTTTTTATGTATGGCGAAGACATCGATCTCTCGTATCGAATTGTAAAAGCCGGATATAAAAATTATTATTACCCCGAAGCCCGCATTATTCACTATAAAGGCGAAAGCACAAAAAAAAGCAGCGTTAATTATGTGGTCATCTTTTATAAGGCTATGGTGATTTTTGCAAAAAAACATCTTTCAAAAAAGAATGCAAAAATATTCAGTTTCCTTATCAATATTGCAATCTATTTTAGGGCTTTTCTGGCAATTTGTACAAGATATTTCAAAAAAAGTTTTAAGCTGTTTCTTGATATTGCACTTCTCTACATCGGTATTTATTTCATTAAAGTATATTGGGAACAATCAGTAATTTTTCCGGGTGGAGGACAATACCCCGACATTTTTATTTATCTCGTAGTTCCACTGTATATTCTTATCTGGTTGTTTTCGGTTTTCCTTAGCGGAGGATACGATCGCCCCTTGAAACCTTTTAAAATATTTAGCGGCATCTCCGTTGGAACAATAATAATACTTGTTGCTTATGCTTTGCTTCCCGAAACATACAGATTTTCGAGAGCGATAATTTTATTGGGAGCACTTTGGGGGTTAATATCAATGCTTGCAACAAGATATATCCTTCAATTATTATTCTATAAAGAAAAAACAAATAGTAAACGTTTCCTTATTATCGGGAAAAAAGAAGAAGTTCAAAGAGTTTCCGACCTACTTAATAAAACTATACTTAAACCCGATTTTATAGGATTTGTAAGCACAGCAAATAATAATTTAAAAAACAGCGAATTTATTGGTAATCTCAACCAAATCAAAGATATTATTGCAATTTACAAAATCAGTGACGTAGTATTTTGCTCAAAAGATATTTCTCATCAGGAGATAATAGATAAAATGTCGGAGTTACATAATTCGCAGGTAAATTATAAAATTGCACCCGAAGACAGTTTGTCGATAATAGGAAGTAAATCGATAAACACATCCGAAGATCTTTTTATAATCAGTATTAATGCCATCAACAAAGCAAATAATAAACGCAGCAAGCGTTTTCTTGATATTATCACAAGTTTTATTCTGCTTTTGATATCCCCCGTTGGCATTTGGTTTGTTAAAAATCCCGGTGGATATTTTAAAAACTTGCTTTTTGTTTTATCAGGGAAAAGATCGTGGGTAGGTTACTTTGATAAAAACATAAGCATTGAAAAACTTCCGGAAATAAAACAGGGAATACTTAATCCTGTTGACGTATTCAAAAACAAAAAAATCAATAACGAGTCAATTGAAAAACTTAATCTTTTTTATGCCCGTGATTATAAGGTTGTTAATGATATTAACATAGTTTTTAAAAGCTTTAAATTATTAGGCAGATAACATCCATATTAAAATCTAAAAACAAAAAAATAATGAAATTAAATCTAAACCGTCCTCTTGCATTTTTCGACCTCGAAACTACAGGACTGCAAATAGCAACAGATAGAATTATTGAAATATGCGTTCTCAAAGTGATGTCCGATGGGAGTACCGAAAAATACACCCAAAGATTAAACCCGACCATCCCGATTTCTGAAGAGTCATATTCAATTCACGGAATATCGGATGAAGATGTTAAAGACGAACCAACATTTACAGATGTCGCAAACGAATTAAATCAGTTTTTTGGCAATTCTGACCTTGCCGGATATAACTCAAATAAATTTGATATTCCTTTGTTGATAGAAGAATTTCTAAGAGCAGATATTGAATTTGAAATTAAAAACCGTCGCTTTGTGGATGTCCAGAATATTTTTCACAAAATGGAACCACGCACACTCAAAGCTGCATATAAATTTTATTGCAATGAGCCTCTAATTAATGCCCACAGCGCCGAAGCCGACACAATTGCTACTTACGAAATACTTAAGTCGCAACTTGATGTTTACGAAAATGCGGAATATACAAGTAAAGATGGTAAGGTAAGTAAACCGGTGATTAATGATGTTCAGGAACTTCATAACTTTTCGTACAATTTAAAAAATGTTGATCTTATTGGTCACATCGTTTATAATAATAAAAAGGTGGAAGTTTTTAATTTTGGAAAACATAAATCAAAATCTGTTGAAGAAATATTTCAAAAAGAGCCTTCGTATTACGATTGGATGATGAAAGCCAACTTTCCACTTTCAACAAAAAAAGTAATAACTGCAATTAAACTTAGAGGTTTTAATAAGGGGTCATTAAATTTTGGTTAAGAATATATTGATGTTTTAATGAATGAATGAATGAATGAATGAATGATTGGTTGATTGATTGATTAAATTTAAATGAGATGAAGATAATCTGCATCGGAAGAAATTACGTCAAACACGCACAGGAACTTAATAGCGAAGTTCCAATAGAACCGATAATATTTTTAAAACCCGAATCTTCACTTTTGAGAAAAAATCACCCATTTTTTTATCCTGATTTCTCAGAAAATATTCATTACGAAACCGAATTAGTTTATAAAATCAACAAGGTTGGGCGACATATTCAAAAACAATTTGCCCACACATATTTTGATGAAGTAGGTCTTGGAATTGACTTTACGGCAAGAGACCTCCAAAATAAATTA
>DAOVNY010000018.1 GCA_030630005.1 Bacteroidales bacterium
CCCACTCTTCAATATAACCTGAATGTGGTGGATTATATAAATCCCAGTCAGGATTTTCTAAATCAACACTATTAAAATGTGTTAAATATTGCTCTTGGGTTATTTCTATCTTTTGCAAAAAAGATTCTATCGAAATATCTTCATCTTTCTTATCTTTTTGTTTTGAAAAATTAACAAATTCCAACTGTAAATTTTTATTATGCTCAATTGTTGCATTTAAAAATTTCAGTTTAATTTGTTCAGTCGTATTGTTAAATGTTTCTTGAAAACCCATAAAAATTATTTTAAAATATTTTTCTTTTTTATCTTATTCAAACCATCCCCCATTTTCGTCCATAAATTGCAGACACTCCTTCAGCGAACCTGTGAAAAGTGTAGCCCACTTGTTATTATGTTGTTGCCAGTCAAGCGAACATTCATCATTATAAATCGTAATACGGGCATAAGGGAATTCTGCATATTTTCCGTCAATCAGGGGTTTAATGAACTTTGACTCCGGGTCGTCCCACCCAAACTGTTCCACCATCTGATAAAGATATACTCTTCCTACTTTTACTGCAATACGGTTTACACTTTTCGATAGCTTTTCAGATTTTTCTATAAAGTTTTCTACTTCGCCGAATATTTTTACCTTTTGAAAGTTATCTAACTTTCTCGGTTTTAAATTATTTTTTAGCCACATATTTTTTTATTTAAATAGTTACATTTTCTTCCACATCAAACCAAACCAATTCTTCCAACTCCTCAAACTTCACCCATTCACGTATAAGTTTCATCTTTTCGTGGTAAACATCAAAAACCTGTCAATCCTGTTAATCCTGTCAATAAACCACCTCCCCACACCCAAAGCCTACCGAATTCATCGAACCAAATCCGGCATTTAATCCTATCTCAATTATTTCTTTTGGAGCTGTTAGTTCAAAGTCGAACCAGTAGCCTCGTACTCTTGTTTCAGCGTTGGTATTTGCTTTTATTTTTTGCATTGAAGTTTTTGTATAAAGTTTCATAACATTAAAATCCAGCTTATCAACTAAGATTTTGTTTTTACCTGTAGATTTGTATTTGTCTATCAGGTTTCTGAGAAAAAGCTCTTTGTATTTTGGATGTGTAGGCAGGATGTAGGTTTCTTGTTTTTTGTTATCTTCAAGAAATCCTAATGTTATAGGGGAGAGTAGTTTGATTTTTACTGTTTGAGTGTTTGGTATTTCGTTTTTTAATACTTCAATAGTTTCCACTTTCATATAAATTTGCGATATCTTATCACCAATAACTGCTCTTTGTTGTTTAAACAATCCCATTACAAAGTTTTCCATTTGTTCGGGTAGCTGGAAAGCAATTGTTAGAAATGCTTTACGCGACCAAATTTCCATACGGTCGCTTTTTGGAATTATTTTCCATGTGTGTTTTGGAAATTTTATTTGTGAAAATGTAAATAGCTTAAATGTTTTTCCGTTTTCTAATTTGTATCCTGCTTCATGGAGTTTTGCAGCAAATTCTTTATCGGCTTGTGCAAAAACTTTATATATCCAAGCACTAATAGGGTATTGATAATTTAATGGCAAAACTTGTTTCTTGCCTGATAGTTGAAAAGTTATTTTTATTCTCATATTCCAATCAATTTTTATTTTTCAATAAGAAAATAATTAAAAACGTATTAGTTAGGTGTAATATGTAGTTTTTCAACTGTAAAGATACAGTTTTTTTTATAAACAAAAAACCCCACCAACAATGGCAGGGTTATTATTTAAAATTTTAGATTGTTTGAACAAAACTTTATTGACGGACTAATTGACCATAATTTTTTCCGTATAAATATTATTTCCCGCTTTCATCGAAATAAAATAAACTCCGTTTGAAAGTTTGCCTCTGTCAAATTCAATTGTATGAGAACCTGCTGTGAGGCTTCCTTGTTTTATTGTTTTTACTTTTTCACCAATCATATTATAAACATCAATTATTACATTTTGGCTTGAGTTTAATGAAAACGAAATATTTGTTTTATTAGTGAATGGATTTAGGAAAACACTTTTTTTCCCAAATTCCGACTCCCAACTTCAATCTTCGGACTTTTTATATTCCAAACGCTTTCTTCACCCTATCAACATAATCTAACTTCTCCCATGCAAAAAATTCAACATCTTTAAAATGCAAATCTGTTCCATTGCCTTTATTATAAAATCCTACTTTTTCGGTGAAGGGGTCTCTTCCGAAATGTCCATAAGAAGCTGTCTTTTCGAAGATTGGATTTTTTAATCCAAAACGTTTGATAATTGCAAAGGGACGCATATCAAATATTGCATCAACTTTTTTAGCAATTTCGCCATCACTCAAAATATTGCCGGTAGCATCTTTTACTTTTGCAGTATGATGTGTATCAATAAAAAATCCTACAGGTTTGGCAACTCCAATAGCATAAGCAACCTGAACAAGAACTCTGTCGGCAACACCCGCAGCAACAAGGTTTTTAGCAATATGACGGGCTGCATAAGTTGCAGAACGGTCAACTTTCGAAGCATCTTTACCCGAAAAAGCTCCACCGCCATGAGCGCCATGTCCGCCATAAGTATCAACTATGATCTTACGACCTGTTAAACCTGTGTCTCCGTGAGGTCCGCCAATAACAAATTTCCCTGTCGGGTTAACGTGTAAAGTGTAATTATTAAATAATTTTTGTATCCTTTCGGGAAGTGTGGCTACTACTCTTGGAATTAAAATTTCCTGAACATCCTTTTTAATTTTATTCAGCATTTCTTTTTCTTCAGCAAAATCATCGTGTTGAGTAGAGATTACAATTGTGTCAATTCTCACCGGTTTCCCGTTATCGTCATGCTCGATTGTAATTTGCGATTTTGAGTCGGGACGCAAATAAGTCATTACTTTATTTTCGCGACGAATAACAGCAAGCTCCTGCAAAAAGATGTGAGCCAATTCAATTGACATTGGCATAAGGTTGTCCATTTCGGTTGTGGCATAGCCAAACATCATTCCCTGGTCACCGGCTCCTTGTTCTTCTTCTTTTTCCCGCACAACGCCCTGATTAATGTCCGATGATTGCTCGTGAATTGTGGAAATTACTCCGCAGGATTTATAATCGAATTGATATTCGGCATTATCATAGCCGATTCTTTTGATTACGTCTCTTGCAATTTTCTGAACATCAACGTATCCCTTGGTTTTTACTTCACCACTGCAAACTGTTAGTCCCGTAGTTACCATTGTTTCGCTGGCAACTTTCGATTCGGGGTCTTGTTTTAAAAATTCGTCTAATAATGCATCTGATATTTGGTCGGCTACTTTATCAGGATGCCCTTCAGAAACTGATTCTGATGTAAATAAATATCCCATAATAATAATGTTTTAAATGATTAAAAATTAAGTGGAAGGTCTGAGATTGAAATCTTGTGAAAGCTGTTGTTTTAGCATTTTTAATGGTTGCAATCAATCAAATCTGTCCATTTTTTACTTTAAAAGTTTTTTCTTTTTTAAAGCAGATGACAAAGTTAATAATAATTTTTAATTTAGAATGGAAATGATTATAAATAAGTTTTAAATAAGGATTATTGTAACTAATCAGTATCAAAATTGAAAGTTTGGTATAAAAAATAAGTAGCGGGGAATCAATGATTAAATGATTAAATGCGTGAATGATTAAATCAATCAATATTGAAAATTATGAGAGAAAAAGAAATGTTTATTCGTGAAACTCAAATTTTAAAAACGTAGTGAACATAGCAAAACTCTCTCACCACAGGTAATTAATATTTGTAAGTTGAACTAATCTAAAGGATAACTATCGAAAAAAAATCATCTTATGAAAACAATAAATAGCATTCATTTAAGCATTCTATCATTTAAGCATTTAAGCATTTGTTACCTTTCAGCATACTGATTAGTTACGGATTATTTTCTTGTCAACTGCTGAAATATTTCCTCAATGCTTTTTGTCTCTTTGTTCATTGATAGAACTTTAAGATTATTTTTAACAGCAAATTCAAAAATATCGGAACGTATATCTTTTTCTGTTTCGATAATCCATGAATTTTTATTTGCTTTTTTGAGACTGCTTATGCCGTTTATCTCTTTTAATTTGTTTTCAGGAATATCAGTATCAAATTCAACAGAAATAATTTCTTTGCCTGAATGTATTTTTGAAAGGTTTTTTGTAGAATCATCGGCAACGATTTTCCCATTGTTAATGATGATAGCTCTGTCGCAAATTGCTTCAACTTCCTGCATAATATGAGTCGAAAGCATTATGGTTTTGTCCTTTCCAATGTTTTTGATCAATGAACGAATTTCGAGAAGTTGATTAGGATCAAGTCCCGAAGTTGGTTCGTCAAGGATAAGCACATCAGGATCATGTATTAGTGCTTGTGCAAGTCCCACTCTTTGGCGATATCCTTTTGAGAGAGCTCCAATCTTTTTTTTGTATTCAAGCTCCAAACCGGTCATCTCAATCATCTTGTCAATTTGGGAGGATGTATTTTTGCCGAGTTTGTGAATCCCTGCAATAAAACCCAGATATTCTCTCACATACATTTCGAGATAAAGAGGATTATTTTCGGGCAGGTAGCCAATACATTTCCTGACTTCAATTGCTTGTTCATAAATATCAAAATCATTAACAAAAACATCACCGGAACTAGGAGGGATAAAACAGGTGATAATTTTCATCATAGTGGATTTCCCTGCTCCGTTAGGTCCAAGTAATCCAACAATTTCTCCTGAGCTTACTTCAAACGAAATATTATCAAGGGCTTTTTGCCTGCCGTAAATTTTTGAAATGTTTTTTACTGAAATTGACATACTTATCTATTTTATCCTTAAACGTTGCGAAATTAATAAATGGTATCTAATAAGTATTAAATTAACAATAAATTTTATTTAATTGGATGGGAAATATATTGAACTTCATGTGTGGGTAGTGCATAAACCTACTGTTAAATTAAAATCAAGATGATTTATACTAATTTTTATTCTCACAAATTTTCCTATTTTTGCCCATTACTAAAAAAATTCTTATGCTCAAAAAGAAGAGAATGCCGCACACGTATGTAATTATATTTTACATTATCATTCTTTCTGCAATATTAACATGGATAATTCCCGGTGGCGAATATGTTAAAACTCTTGTAGAGAAAAATGGTACAGAGCAAACCGAACTTACTTTCAAATATGTTGACAGCAATGCTCAAACATGGCAGGTGTTTTCTGCACTTTTCAAAGGCTTTGTAAAGCAATCGGGAATAATTGTTTTTATTTTGATGATAGGAGGAGCATTCTGGATAATGAATACCAGCAGAGCTATTGATGTTGGAATATTTTCGTTTCTGAAGTTCACGAAAAAACTCGAAAAAAATAAATTCTTTAAAAAGCTCGGGGTCGATAATATTGTAATGGTTATGATTATGCTTTTGTTTAGTGCTTTCGGGGCTATCTTTGGTATGAGCGAAGAAACCATTGCATTTATCATCATTCTCGTTCCTCTCGCTATTTCGATGGGATATGATTCCATTACCGGAGTTTGTCTGGTTTTTGTTGCAGCAGGACTGGGATTTGCCGGAGCAATTCTTAATCCTTTTACTATCGGTATCGCCCAGGGAATTGCGGGTATTCCACTCTTCTCGGGAATAGAATACAGGTTCTTTTGCTGGTTGGTTCTCAATATTATAGGTTTTGCTTTTATTTTAAGATATGCTAAAAAAGTCAAAAAAAATCCCCGAGCCTCACTTGTTTATGAAGAAGATAAATACTGGCGTGACAGAGGAAATAAAAACATTGAATCAATAAAATATCATACACCTCTCGCAGGATGGATATCTTACTCAATGATTCTAATTTCGCTAATTATATTTTCATTTATTTTTCCGATGACTGAAATGAAAGTTGGAAATTCATCTTCAACTTTACCAATGATCCCGATCTCGGCAGTACTTTTTGCTATTACCGGATTATTGACTTTACGGAAATCCGTTCATTTCTTTGTTTTGTCCTTATTGATGTACACTATTTATTTTCTGATAGTTGGTGTGATGGGCTATCAATGGTATATAATGAAAATCGCAACATTATTTTTTGCAATGGGGATTTTTTCCGGTATTGCAATGAATTACAACCCAAATAAAATTGTTGATCTTTTCCTTGCCGGAGTAAAAGACATTTTGTCGGCAGCAATGATAGTAGGACTGGCAGGCGGAATTATTGTGATTCTTGAAGATGGAAAAGTTATTGACACTATTCTATACGGTTTATCACAATCGATGAATGATTTGGGAAATATTGCTTCAGTGGGAATTATGTATGTTATCCAAACTATTATCAATATTGTTATTCCTTCGGGTTCGGCAAAAGCAGCCCTTACAATGCCAATTTTGGCACCCTTCTCCGATCTCATCGGCATCTCACGACAAGCAACTGTTATGGCATTTCAATTTGGCGATGGTTTTACAAATATGATAACACCAACATCACCGGTTTTAATCGGAGTTTTGGGAGTTGCAAAAATACCTTATGAAAAATGGGTACGATGGATCACTCCGTTTATGATAATTTTGATGATACTCGGATTCCTTTTATTGATACCAACGGTTACAATGCAGTTGAATGGATTTTAGGAATTTTGCAAACCTGTTCCGCATTAGTATAAAATAACAACATTCCAACCAAATTCCAAAAATCACTCAAATTTTCTATTTACTATCTCTCCCCCAATTTCAAAGAAATTTCCATTTCTTTATCCTCTCTTAAAATCTTAAGTTTCACTACATCATTAGGTTGATATTTTTTCAATAAAACGGAATAGGCTCGTAAATCATCTGTTTTTACTCCATCAAGTTCAATAATAATATCTTCGGCTTGTAAGCCGGCTTTTTCACCTGCCGAGCCTGGCATAACACTTGATATTTTTATGCCTTTACCTTGATAAGCAAAATCCGGTACCGAGCCGGTGCTCACTCTTCGGTTTGTTTTAGCTTTTTCAGGAGCTTTATTTATGCCCGGAGCTTTTCCGGTAAAATTCATAGGGTCTTCTCTGTCGGCAAGATAGGTCAGGACTTCTTTGCAAACTATTGCAACTTTCACCAAACCTTTACCATCAATTTTATCGAATGTATCGGTAGGACGGTGATAGTTTTCGGTAGCTCCCGTAAAAAGCTGAATAGCAGGTATTCCTTTTTCGATAAATGCAAACTGATCGCTGGCATCTAAATCTTTGTCGATAACCTCAGATTTCACGCCGGTGGTATAATCCGTACCCATAAAAATAAATTTCCATTCTTTCGCCGAATTGGCATTTAAAACCAATAACTTTTTATCGAACAAACTACCATCGGTATCAATATTAACATTGGCAAAAATTTCTCCTTTAAAATAATCTTTGCTATGAGCGACAAAATATCTTGAACCAATTAATCCGGCTTCTTCAGCAGTGCAAGCAAGAAAAACAATTGTTCTTTTTGGTTTTACAGTTTTTGCCATTGAATGAGCCAGTTCAATAATAGTTGCCACACCACTGGCATTATCGTCGGCACCATAATGAATTTTCCCTTCATTTCCTTTTCTAACATCTGGCCAACCAAAACCCAAATGGTCGTAATGTGCTGAAACAACTACAATTTCATCCTTTAATTTAGGGTCAGTTCCCTGAATTACGCCAATAACATTTGTAAGATCTAATTCTCCTTTTTCATTAAATTTATGAGTAAATTTTTGATAATAAGTTCCCTTGATTGGCTTTAAGCCGGCTTCTTCAAATTGTCGTGCAATATATTCGGCTGCCTCATCTATTTCAGGAGTTCCCAAACCTCTTCCTTTGAGTTCTTCAGATGCCAGGTATTTTACCGTTGACATCATTCTTTTTTCAGAAAAAACCGGTTTTAGTGTGGCTAAGGCTTGTCTTGTTTCAATTACAGATATTTTTTGAGCATCTTCACTAAAAATTTTTACCAAAGGAGAATTTAACACCGGCCATTGTCCTTTGGCAATATTGGTGGGTTCGTCTCCGCTAAATGCCAAATAACTGTATTTCCCGTAATGCGGCAATTTTCTTATTAAGCCCGCAACAGCATTTTCATTATCAATAGAAATAAATATTATTTGTTTATTGATGTCTTTTTCATCAAATAAAGTAAATATGAAACTGTTTCCTTTTTTGACAAGATTTTTATTTTCAAATATTACAGAATCAGCAATAAACTTAGAATTATATTCCGCTAATTGCTGATTGATTTTTTGAGCGAAATTATTCTCAAAACCTATGATCCATGCTGTTTTGTCTTTTGGAAGTTCTTTTAAATCCGTATCGTATTTAATTGTAAAATTATCGGAATCGAATTTCTGCCACTGTTTTGCAAATTTGTTATAAATCTTTTTTTGCTCATTATTTGCTTTATCAGGAAGGATAATCAAATTATTTTTACTTCCCCAAATCTTTGATAAAGTCGGAGGAACTTCAGCCGGATTTAATATTCTGAAAACATCGTATTGCGGGTCAACAACTAATTTTAGAGGTTTACTTTTTAAGGAGATTTGATAATTCTGCTCTTTTTTATCCATATTAAAAACATACGTTCCAATTCCATTTTCAGTAGCAATATTTATTGGAACATCAATATTAAAAACATCATCATCCTGCATTTGTTCGATAGTGATATTAATGCGATATTTGCCGGCATACATATCTGTTTTTATGTTTTTTATACCGAGTTCGGGAGCAGCTTTACGATTAATCCATTGGTCGAAAAAAGATGTTAAATCAATTCCTGATGTTTCCTCTATTGCTTTTTGAATATCGCTATAAGAAGCTGTTTTGTATTTATTGGTTTCATAAAACAATTTCATTCCCTTTAAAAAAATCTCATCACCAAGTTTTCTGCGAAGCATTTGCCACATCATCATTGCTTTTCCATAACCTATGGCTGAACTTGATTCATTGTGTCGTGAAATAAATTTATTTAATGGGAAATCGTTTTCCTTATTTACAGAATTGCTAAACTTTTGAAGTGTAGAACGACGATATTCATCTCCGGCTCCACGTTGTTCCTTAATCAAATGGTCGGACATAAAAACTGTAGTTCCCTCGCACCAATTTCCGGAATCAAAATCAACATACACGCTGTTTCCCCACCAATTGTGCAATAGCTCATGCGGATAGGAAGCGTGAAGTATCCAAGGAAAACGGATAACTTTTTCACCCAAAAGAGTAAAAGAAGGCATTCCGTAACCGGTTTCCCAAAAATTTTCTACCAAAGCAAATTTTGTGTAAGGATAATCTCCAAGCATATCCTGATACATATCCATATATTGCTCGGTAACTTCGAGATATTTATTTGCCAAACTCTCGTCGGGAGTACGAAGAAAAGCCATTGCTTTAAGTCCGCAATTCATATTGTGAGAGTACTCGTTGAATCTGGCTGCAATAAGAAAAATTTCTTCTTGTGGTTTATTGCAAACCCAGGTGTCGATATGTTTACCTGAAAGTATTTCGTCTTTTGTGCGTTTGCCTTGAGTTACATTTTTCCAATCTTCAGGCAATTCTGTTGTTAAAGAAAAAGTCATCAGTTTATCTTCAAACACAGGAACCCAAAAAGTTGAACCTGCGAGATAAATACCAAGCGTATCAATAATACCCGGCGACTGAGAAAAACTCCTCTGATAGTTTTCTTCGCCCTGTTCTATTGCCAATTTTATTTTCCCATGATAAGAAATAACAAAACTATTTGCCGAACCTTTAATTTTCCATTTTGTCAATTTCAAACCATTTCCTCCATCGGCATCCTCTCTGTCCATTCCAACATCCGAAGCATCTGCATTGTCTGTTATTTTTTTTAATGATATTTTTTTTGAAAGACTAATTGGAGTAAAATCAGCATTAAGTAAAAATTCTTTTTTGAAATCTCCCTTAATGCGAATGGAATCTATAACTGCAATTTCCGAAGTCTCCGGATTTATTTGTACAAATAGATTATGATTTACTGCCTCATAAGCTTGAGAAAACGACTGGAAACTAAATAAAATTAGAATTCCGAAAAATAATAGATTTTTCATTTTTAAAATTTTTCTTCAAAAATAGATAATAACTTATTTGTAGAATATTATTCAAGCCAATAATGTGTAATTTTTTTGAATTTAATTATTTCATTTGCTGATTTGTAACTTTCTATTTTTATTTTTGTATCGGAATTTAACGTTTGACTTAAAAAAAATAAAAAATGAAAAAACCACTAATTGGAATTGTAGCATTTTTTATTGTATTACTTACAATGCCTCTGGGTCATGCTGCCATGATCATTATGGAAAAATCTTTTGGTCATGAATACATCTATCATGCTGCCTTACTATTAGGCATAATAGGTTTCAGCTTAATTGTTTGGGGAGTAATAATCAATAAAGAAACAAAATCTACTTTTCTTGGTCTCTTTGGCGGTTTATTTATATGGACAGGCTGGATAGAGTTTGCTTTTGTTTATTATGCAAACAGATTTCATGTAGCTCCTTTAATGGAAAACGGTGAAATTGTTACAAAACCCGAGTATTTAATTATGCCGTCTTCCGTTGGTTTTTGGGCTATATTAATGATGTTTTATTTTCTGAGTTCAAAATCAGGCTGCAAATTTTTTAACTGGTTTCAGAAAAAACTGAAAGTTCGTAATGCTGTAAAACTAAAACCGGTATTGCATAATTTTACAATGACCACGCTAATGGAATTGACAGCCATACTTTGGACCTTTTACTTAGTTTTATTATTTATTTACGATTCAAATTTCCTTGGCGATCGTCATCCTGTAACATATATTATTGCTTTTGGTTCATTACTTTGGTCAGGATATTTATTCACCAGACTAATGAAAATTAATAAATTGGGCTATGCCATCCGTTATGCAATCCCAACAGTAATAATTTTTTGGAATTTTGTCGAAATACTGGGACGTTGGGATATTTATAAAGAAATATGGGTAGAACCGGAAAAGTATTGGTTTGAGATGATTATCATTTCTATTGTATTTGTTTTACTGATATTAATTACAACTTTTGAGAGAAAGAGGAGAATTAAAGGGTAAAGAATAAATTTTACAAATGATAATAAAATTCAAGAGTTAAAAATAACAACTCCAAAAATCTTAAATTCTGAGATTGTCTCTACAAATTTATAAAAACCTATCAAATTCCTGAACAAAATAAAAAGGAAGTGAGACAAGTTGAAAATTAACTTTTTCCATTCTTTTATTAATTTTTATTGAAGTATCAACCTGTACTGAAGAAGGTAAATCCGCATTGAATCGAATAGCTTTTTTTAATTTCTTTTCCGTAACATAAATTTGTAAGGACTTCAATGTTCCGGTTTTTCCGGCTTTTACTTCTATCGGAATAATTTGGTTTCCCGACTGTATAACATAATCAATCTCTGCGGCTGAGTTTCTTTTTTCACGCATCCAATAATAAATATTGCTTTCAATAAAGTAAGGTGGCAAACATAAGAGTTCCTGTCCGATAAATTGTTCAGCAAGGCTACCCTCATTACTTAAGCTCATATTTTGTAAATCTGTTAAACGTAGTTTAAGAATATGATTTGAAAGCCCTATATCAAGAAAAAGAGTTTTGAAAACTTTTTCCACAACACCATATTCCAACGGGATTTCTGTTGTTTTTGTATTGTGAATAATATGAATTATCCTACTCATTCTTAATAAATCTAATGATTTTCTTATGGCATCTGAACGGATAGAATTATCAAAATTAACGTACTTGAATTTTTGTCCTGCTGTTTTAGGTATATATTTCAATAGTTTTGTCATTATGATTTGCTGCGAACGTGTGCCATATTTCGCAAAATCAAACTCTAATGATTTTATAATACTTTCGTGAATACGTTCAGTATTAATTAATTTTTTTGTTTCAGCGTAAACTTTAACAGCCTCAGGCATTCCCCCTATAAAAAAATACAAACGAACTAATTCTATCAATTTATTATGAATTGGTTGAGGGATTTTTTGTTGGATTCTATAATTTTTCAGAAATTCAACAAGAAGTTTTTCATTAATTGCATTTAAAAATTCGTAAAAACATAAAGGGTACATATAAGCAAATTCAACTCTCCCAACAGGCATAGAATATTGTAAATCATTAAGGGTGTGATCTAACAAAGAGCCTGCAGCAATAACATGTAAACTTGGGATTTTTTCATAAAAATATCGTAAAGTAATTATTGCTTCGGGGCAGATTTGTATTTCATCAAGAAATAATAATGTTTTGGATAATGGAATTTTCTTCCCGAAGTAAATCTCCAAATTTCGAACAATTTGCTCTACATCGTTAGTTTGGAAGAACTGTTTTACTTCTGGTATTTCTTCAAAGTTTACTATTATTACTTCATCGAAATATTTGTTTCCAAATTCCTCAATAGTATAGGTTTTGCCCACTTGTCTTGCCCCTCTTACAATCAAAGGTTTTCGATGTGTGCGATTTTTCCAGTCTATCAGATATTCAGTAAAAAAACGTTTCATAAGTAATTATACATTAATTGTTTCCAAATTGTAAATATTTTACAAAGATAATAAATATGTTTGGATTTTTACATCATTTATGTAAAAACACGTTTGGATTTTTACAACTTATATGTAATTATACGTTTGGATTTTTACATTTATGATTTATGATTTACGATTTATGATTTATGATTTACGATTTATGATTTATGATTTGTTGAATATCCTTTTGAAATTACATCAAACCACAACACACTCAAAATCACAGTAAAATAGCTCCTTCCCTGTAGAAATGTTTTCGTACCTTAAATTTCACATGGTAAGCCCAAAACCTCAAACCTCAAACCTTCAACCTCTCCCCTTCCGATTTTGCAATAACAACTGCTCCCGTGGTGTCGCTCCATACATTTGTTGCAGTCCTGAACATATCCAGTATCCGGTCAACGGCAAGAATTAAACCTACACCTTCTAATGGTAATCCAACAGCAGTTAAAATAATTGTGATCATTACCAAACCTGCCATTGGAACACCTGCAGCTCCGATAGAAGCCAACAAAGCGGTTATCACAATGATTATTTGTTGCCCAATGCTCATATCCATTCCATAAGCCTGGGCAATAAACATTACGGCAATACATTCGTAAAGTGCCGTTCCATCCATGTTTATGGTTGCTCCGAGTGGTAATGTAAAACTGCTTATTTTATTTGAAACTCCGGCTTTAGATTCAACGGCTTCGAGTGTTAAGGGTAGTGTTGCACTTGATGATGAGGTTGAAAATGCCGTTATCAAAGGAGTTTTTACAGCCTGGAAATTCTTTAGCGGATTAACTTTCCCGATAAATCTGGCAATCAAGGGCAAAGTAATAAATGAATGGATTGACAATGCCATCAATACTACTCCCATGTACAAGCCCATGCTTTGCATCAGGGCAATGAGATCATCCTGCCCGGCAACTTTTTCTGCAACCAGACCAAAAATCCCGAGAGGAGTAAACTTAATGACAAACATTGTTACTTTCATCATCACATCAAAAATCCCATTAAAAACATCAGTAAGTAAAGTTTGAGATTTTTTGTTTACCTGAGTTATAAAAAACCCAAATAAAATTGCAAAAAATATCACCGACAGCATTTGTGTATTATGAGAAAAAGCCGAAAAAATATTGTCGGGAATAATTTTTATTAATGTATCTCCCAAAGTGTCAGGAGTAACTTCCAGCTCAACAGCTTTTTCTAAATTCAAATCGGCACCAATGCCGGGTTTAAAAATATTTACCAAAAACAAACCGGTTATTATTGCGAGAAGACTTGTTGATATATAATACGATATGGTTTTCAATCCCAATCGACCTAAGTTTTTTGCATTACTGTTTTTTGTTATCCCCGAAACAATGGAAGTAAATATCAGGGGAACTATAATCATTTGTAATGCTCTTAGAAAAACCTCGCCCATCCATGCAATATACCTAACATGATCTTTAAAAAATATTCCGAATAAAACCGCTAAAATAAGTGCAATTAATATCTGCCAGTGTAATTGGAGTTTCTTCATAATTATATTTTTAAAAAACGAAAGTAGGAAAATTTCAAATAACATTGATTTGGCGTTTAATATTTCTTACTTTTATGCTATGATTTGAGAATTTACGATTGAAGATTTATGATTTATGATTTGAAAAGCATAATTTCCAATTTTTAATTTCTAATTTCCACATCTTAAGTTTTTAAAAATATAAACAACTGAAAAATGTATTAACTACAAAAATTAAACAGATGAAAAAACGTATTATTTTATTTTTAGGGTTTTTGTTACTAATAAATATTTCGTTTTCTCAGCATACAAATATTTTAATTCATTATGAATCAGGTAATAATTATCCTGAAGAACCTACAATAGTTATTGATCCTTTAAATACAAATAATCTTGTTGCCGGAGCAAACATCAAGAATTATTATTATTCGACTGATGGTGGTTATAACTGGGGAAAAGGCACATTATCATCAACTTATGGAGTGATGGGAGATCCTTGTCTGATTGTGGATACAGCAGGACATTTTTACTTTTTTCATCTGTCAAATCCCCCGTCAGGAAGCTGGATCGACAGAATCGTTTGTCAGAAAACCGAAGATGTGGGACAAACATGGAATAACGGCTCTTTTATGGGTTTGAACGGAACAAAAGCTCAGGATAAAGAATGGGCAATAGTTGACAGAAATAATAATAATATTTACGTTACGTGGACACAATTTGATAATTACGGAAGTTCAAATCCCAATGATAAAAGTGATATTCATTTTTCGAGATCGACCGATGGAGGAGAAAGCTGGACTGAAGCTCTCAGGATAAACGAAGTTTCGGGTAATTGTATTGATAATGATAATACCGTTGAAGGTGCAGTTCCGGCAGTAGGACCAAATGGCGAAATTTATGTTGCATGGGCAGGACCCGAAGGAATAGTCTTTGACAGATCGCTTGATCAGGGTGATACATGGCTTGATGAAGATATTTTTGTTTGTGATTTTCCGGGTGGTTGGGCATATAGTATTCCCGGAATAAGCCGTTGTAACGGACTTCCTGTAACGGTTTGCGATCTAAGCAAGGAAACAAATAATGGAATCATTTATATAAACTGGACTGACCAGCGAAATGGTGAAGATGACACTGATGTTTGGGTGTGTAAATCAACAGATGGAGGTAATACATGGAGCGAAGCCGTGAGAGTTAATGACGACCATCCCGGAAAACAACAGTTTTTTACATGGATGACAATTGATCAGACTAACGGTTATTTGTATTTTGTTTTTTACGACAGACGAAATTATGATGATAACAATACCGACGTTTACATGGCTGTGTCGAAAGACAATGGCGAAACATTTATAAACTTTAAAATCAGTGAATCTCCATTCCTGCCATACAGTGGTATTTTCTTTGGAGATTATACGAATATTACAGCACATGATGATATTATACGACCGATATGGGCAAGATTGAATGATGGTGACCTCAGCATTTGGACAGCAATAGTTGATCCGATTTATGTAGGAATACAGGAAAAACAACCTGAGCTTTTCAGTCTTGAACAAAATTTTCCAAATCCTTTTAAAGAAAGTACATATTTTAAATTCAAGATTAAAAAACCGGCTGTGATTAATCTAAAAATACAAGATGTTTACGGCAGAGTTGTGGCAACTTTAATTAACAATTCATTTTACGACAGGGGAAAATATGTTGAGTGTTTCAATCCTTTAGATTTTAATATGAAATCCGGTGTTTATTATTTTTCTTTGTCAGATAATGAAAGTACAATAAAGCATAAAATGATATTTTTGAAATGATAAATTTCAATGTTCAATTCTGAAATCTTTAGGAACAGATAATTACGATAAATTACAATTAATTACAACAAACTACCATTAATTACAATAAACTACCACCAATTACAATATTCCTTTTCCCACCACTTTTATTCCCCTTATTCTAAAAAACCATGGGAACTTATTTTGTTTAATTTGTTTCAAAAGCTTTTTTATTACATTTGCCAGCAGGAAACATCAATTAACATTATGGATAAAAAGCTTAAAGAAATCCTTGTAAAAGCCCGTGATCTCTCTTTTTTTTATGGCATCAGAAATATGTCGATGGATGATATCAGCAGAAAATTGGGAATATCAAAAAGTACATTGTACAAATATGTTAAAAATAAAACAGACCTCGTGTCAAAGGTTTTGGAGTTTGAAAGATATGGTTTTAAGAATATTTTTGATGAGTATGATTTTGAAGGAGTAAATGCAATTGATATTCTTTTAACTGTTAGTAAAGAAATTTCTAAAAACTTTAGAAATGTTACCCCATCAAACACATTCGAACTAAAAAAATATTATCCAAAACTTTATCAGGAACATATTGAGATCAGAACTAATTTTATTTTCGGAAAGATAAAGATCAATCTACAAAAAGGTATCAGACAGGGAATATACCGCGAAGATCTAAGCATCGAACTTGCTGCACGTTTGTATATCAGCAGATTGATAGACCTTCATAATCCTGAATTTTTCCCTCCTGAAGAATTTAATTTTCAAACTTTATTTGATTTTATGTTTGAAAACTGGATAAGAGGAATTTCAAAACCTGAAGGTATTGCCTATTTTGAAAAACAATTTGAGAAAGAAAAGAAAAAACTTGACATAAATAAAGGATAGGCACTAAATATCCTTTCTGTAAATCCTATACCTTTTATAAATCTTTCCTCCCATCTTTTCCATTTCAGCTCTTACTTTTGTATTGATCTCTAATTCAAGATGGCTGTCAATATTGGTCATTCCTTTTTTTTGAGCTGTTAATAAAGTCTTCACCCCTAACATTGTATCAAGACCAATACCCCGATATTTTGAATCAATAGCACCAAGAAGAAGGACTAACTTTTTGGTTTTCTTCCCTGCTCTTAAAATATTGAATATTCCAAAAGGAAATAGCTTACCTTTCGCTTTTTTAATCCCCTGACTTATATCCGGCATTGAAAGAATAAAAGCGACTTCCTTCCCATTCCTATATATTAGTTTGACAAATTCCGGATCAATAACAGGCAAATAAATATTCGCAAATTCAATCGCCTCTTCATCACTAATTGGAGCAAAACCGTAAACATCTGTAAAAGTTTTGTTAACCATTCTAAAAACGGGTACAATATAAGGTTTTAACTTTTTGCGACTTGTAAATTCGAGTATCTCAAAATCATTATTTCTATTTACTCTCTCATATATTCTATGATAAAATTCGGGGATTTTCTCCGGAACAGGAATATTATAAGCAAGCAGATCAATTTTTTTTGTAAAGTCTTGCTCTTCCAATAATTTCACAAGATATTTTTCATTGTAAATTGCCGAAATTACCGGATGATGCTCAAAGCCTTCAATTAGTAAGCCCTGAGGATCTTTATCATTAAATCCAAATGGACCAACTAACTCATTCATACCTTTTTCTTGTGCCCACTCTTTTATTTTATCAAGAAGAAGTTTTGCTACTTCTTTATCATCATAACAAATAAAATGCTCAAAACGGGCTGTTTTCTCATTTTTCAACGCATTATATTCTTTGTTTATAATGCCCATAATTCTACCAACAGCTTCTTTTCCGCGATAAACAAGAAATAAAACCGTATCGCAATATTTATAAGGTTTGTATTTATTCTTATCAAAATATTTCCACTCATCAGAATATATTGGTGGAACCCAAACAGGATTGTTTTTATAAATTTTTGCAGGAATGTAAATAAACTGTTTTAGTTCTTTTTTACTTGAGACTTCTTTAATATTTATTGTCATTTTTTGGAATTTAGTCAGACCGAAAATAATAAAAAATAAATTATGCAACCATTTTTAAAAATATTTTATTTTATAATAAATTAGAGTAAAATTGTCATTGGTCTGATTTTAAATACTTTCTGTTTTGTATCACAAACCCTTTTTTGATTTATATCAATAATAAATAATATGAATTTTTAAAATTCTGCAATCTTTTACTAATTTAGCTTGTAAAATTTACTTTTGTAACTAATTAGTGTCCGTCTATAAAGTCAGTGTTTAGTTCATAATGTTCGAGTTCGAGGCTTGCGAAGTTTTGAAAATCAAGGAGTTTACTTTTGTAAATGACTGTTTTCAAAACAAGCATAACGAAGAAATCGGACATTATGGACAAACACTAATTAGAATGCAAATTAGCAATAATATTAAAATGATTAGAAAAATTGATTTAGAAAGTCGGGAGAATTTAATTCTCATAAAAAAACAGAAAATAAAAAATTTTATTGGATTTATTATTTTTTTAATGATCTCCACAATATTATCAGCTCAAACAGCACCGGATACAGCATGGACAAGAATGTATGGCGGTGGGTTTTTCGACTGGGCGTGGCAAGTTGAACAAACCACTGACGGGGGTTATATCGTTATTGCCGATTATTCGTTCGGGAGTATGGACTATGATGCATGGTTAATAAAAACCGATAGCAATGGAGATATTTTATGGTCGAAAACTTTTGGTGGTCTTGCCGAAGACCGCGGACAATCTGTTCAGCAAACTACCGACGGTGGCTATATTATCGCAGGTACTACTTCTTCGTTTGGAAATGGAGCTTATGATATCTGGCTGATAAAAACCGATGAATTTGGTAATGAATTATGGTCTAAGACTTTTGGTGGAACAAGTTGGGATTTTGGATACTTTGTTCAACAAACGGCTGATGGCGGTTATATTGTTACAGGTTGTAAAGATCCCGGTGTTTATTGTATTTGGGATGTCTTTTTAATAAAAACCGACAGCGAAGGTAATACAACATGGACAAAAACTTATGGCGGCGATAATTGTGATGTCGGACATTGTGTAAGACAAACTACCGACGGAGGTTATATAATTACAGGATATACTTATTCTTACGGTGCAGGCAGCAGCGATGCATGGTTAATAAAAACCGATGCTACCGGTATTGAATCATGGTCGCAAACTTTTGGCGGAAGCAATGCCGAACATGGTTATTCTGTTATACAAACCACTGATGATGGATATACAATTGTCGGGTATACCAAGTCGTTTGGTGCAGGAGATTATGATGTGTGGCTAATTAATACTGATAATGACGGTAATGAAGTATGGAACAAAACTTACGGTGGAATTGATGATGACCGTGCTTTCTCAATTCAACAAATTGATGATGAAAAGTATATTATTGCAGGTTTTACCGAATCTTTCGGAGCAGGTAATTATGATATGTGGCTGATAAAGACATTAAGTAATGGTGATACTATTTGGACAAAAACTATTGGTGGAGAAGAACTTGACCGTGGCAGATATGTTCAGCAAACTACTGACAAAGGATATATTGTTGTTGGCGATACTTACATTTACGAACAAGGAGAATATAATGTATATATGGTAAAAGTAAATCCGGAAACAGGCGTTGGTTTTGAGAAAAATTTAAAACCGCAATTATTTGAACTTTATAATTATCCCAATCCGTTTTCTGAGTCAACAATAATCGGTTATCAGTTACCGGTTTCCGGTAAAGTTATTCTGAAAATTTATAATCAAGTCGGACAGGAAATACGAACATTGGTAAATGAAAAACAGACAGAAGGTAAGCATTCTGTAGTTTGGGATGGGGAAAATAATTCAGGTAATAATGTTGATTCCGGAATTTATTTTTATCAAATGAAACATGGTAATAAATATACTGGTTTAAAGAAAATGATCCTGATGAAGTAGTTTCACACTTCACCCATGTTGAATATAAAAAAATTCCACTGGGCAAGCAGGATAAATCCTGATGAAATAGTAAGATTTAAAATAAATCAATTACTTTAGTAATTCATTACAAAAAACTCCTTTGAAAAAGATTTTCAAAAGAGTTTTTTTTTAGAATTTAACAGCCCTTACTTTTTGACTCGCCTTAATAATAAAATGATTATATTTGCTGTATGAAAATCAAAAAAATCATTATATTATTTTTAATGCTCTTATTGCTCATTACGGTAAATTATAGCATTTCTCAAAATTCTCCAGCAACTGACAGCCTAAAAATGCTTCTTGAACAATCATCAGGCATCGAAAAAGCAAACATATTAAGCGAAATCAGCAACAATTATATGAAAGATGAATTATATTATAAAGCCATCGCAAATTTTGAAAAAGCATTGGAGATATGTGATGAATGCAATGATACTTTGCTTCAGGCTTCAGTTTCAAGAGAAATAGGAGTCGCTTATTATTATTTATTCGATTTTAAAAAAGCATTAGAATATTATTTAAAAGCATTAAAACTTTATGAGCAGATAAATAATCAAAATGGCATTTTAATAACATTGAATCGTATTGGTAATACATATTTGGAAGTTTCTAATAATGATAAAGCCTTAAAATATTATTTAAAATCTTATAAGATTAGCGAGCAAATCGGTAATAAGAAAGGATTATATAGTGTTTTAAATAATATTGGCATATTATACTTACATGAAAACGATAATAAGGCTTTGGAGTATTTTAAAAAAGCATTATTATTAATGAAAGAAAGTAATGATTCTTCTAATATGTCAGCGTCAATTTTAAATATTGCCTTGGTTTATTCCAATATGGGAAAATATGATACTGCATTATATTATTGTTTTGAAGCATTAAAACTTAAAGAAAAATTCAATGACAGATTTGGGATTGCCCTTGCTACAAGTAATATCGCCAAACAACATATTTATAAAAACAACTTGTCCTCGGCTAAAATTTACCTTGACAGCTCACTTAAAATTTCAAATGAAATTGATGCGAAAGGAACTATTAAAAATAATTATTACTATTATACATTATTATATGCAATAAAAGGCGATATAGGCAATATGCAAAAATACAGGAAATTATTTTGGAGGATTTCAGACACAATTATTAATGAGCAAAGTAGCCGTTTGATTGCTGAAATGCAAACAAAATATGAAACCGAAAAAAAAGAACAGCAAATAGAAATGCTCAATATTGAAAATAAACTTAAAGAAACACAATTGCAGGCACGTACATATTGGATGCTGATATTTATAATCGCTTTTATCCTTGTGGTGATTTTTGTGGTGATTCTTTTTATTCAAAAGCACAAACTGCTTTTTGCCAATAGAAACCTTGTTCAAAAAAATATTGAAATCGTTAAATCTGAAAAAGAACTGATGGATGTTAATTCTAAATTGAATACTGTTATTAATAAGTATGAAAAAAAATC
>DAOVNY010000156.1 GCA_030630005.1 Bacteroidales bacterium
ATAAAATAACTGCTATACCAGATGCTTACCCTTCTATTTTTATCAAAGAAATAAGAGATACAATATTTGAGAAATATTTGTATTTCAATGGAATGATCAGTGATGATTATGGTTTTGAGGGGCTGAATTTTAAATATTCAATTAGTAACAAAAATGACACAAGTGGTATTGTATATATATCTGAAATTAAAATTGATAAAAGTAAAAAACAAAACAGGTTTTATTACTCATTTGCAGTGGATAGTTTAAATTTAAGAGCTGGCGATAAGCTTGAGTATTATTTTGAGGTTTGGGATAACGACCAAATAAATGGAAGTAAATCAGCAAGATCACAGGTAATGGAATTACGAATCCCTGAAATTGGTGAAATTGAAAAAGAAATAAATAAAGACACGAAAGATATTAAGGATATTATTGAACAAAGTATTGATGAATCTATAAAATTAAGAAAAAAGGCAGAAGATATTATTAAAGAACTCATCAATAAAGAAAAAATAAACTGGCAGGAAAAGGATAAAATCGAAGACCTTTTAAATAAGCAAAAAATGCTTAAAGAGAAAGTAAATAATGCAATTAAGAAACTTGAAGAAAATTATAAAAAAGAAGCCGGGTTTAAAAAGATCAGTAAAAAAATATTGGAAAAACAACGTAAACTTGAGGAGTTATTCAAAAAGATAATGACTGACGAGATTAAAGAGCTTTTTGAAAAGATAAAGCAACGTTTGGATGAAATAGACAAGGATAAGGTGAACAAACTCTTAGAGGACATAAAAATGAGTAATGAGGAACTGGAAAAAGAATTAGATAGGAACCTGGAATTATTTAAGCAGCTTGAATTTGAAAAATTACTAAATGATGCCATAGAAAAATTAAATGAACTTTATGAAAGGCAAAAACAACTTGCTGAAGAAACAAAAAACAAGAAAAGTGATCGGGAAAAGTTAAGTGATAAGCAAAAGAAAATTGAAGATGATTTTGAGAAGATAAAGGAAGAATTAGATAATTTGGAGAAGAAAAATGAAGATCTCGAAAACAAACATCAATTACCGAATACCGAAAATGAGGAAAATGAAATTTCTGACGAAATAGGGAAAAGCAAAGAAATGCTGGATAAAAACAGGATGAATAAAGCATCAGGACATCAAAAAGATGCGGCAAAGAAAATGAAAAAAATGACAGATTTTCTTATGAGTTTGCAGAATAGTATGATGATGGAACAACAGACAGAAGATATTCATAGTCTGCGCGAAATCCTCGAAAATCTGTTACAGGTTTCTTTTGAACAAGAAGATTTAATTGATGAGATCAGAGAAACAGGCATTAATGATCCTAAATATGTTGAGATAATAAAAAATCAGAATAACATTGGTGGAGATATTGAAAAAATAAAAGATTCGTTGTTTGCTTTAAGTAAACGCCAAATGAACATAGCACATTTTGTTAATGATGAAATTAATGCTATTGACAGAAATATGGAAAAGGCTAATGATGAAATTGATAAGAGAAAAATAAGTATTGCCTCCAAGCACCAGCAATATGTTATGACTCATGTAAATAACCTGGCATTGATGCTCGCAGAGGTTTTAAGAAAAATGGAAGAAGAACTATCAATGCAAAATTCAATGAGTGGAAAAGGTAGTTGTACAAAACCGGGAAATTCCGGAAGTGCCTCATCAATAAAAAAACTTCAGCAACAGCTTAATAAGCAGTTAAAGAACATGCAAAGTGGGAAGAATAATAATGGTGGGAAAAGTAGTAATAATAATGGTCAGTCAATGAGTGAACAATTTGCACGAATGGCAGCAAAACAAGCCGCCATAAGAGATAAAATGCAAAGTTATATGGAAGAGTTAAAAGAACGCGGAATATATGATAAAGGATTAAAAAATGCTGCAAGAGGAATGGAAAAGACAGAAACGGAATTAGTTAATAAAATATTAAATCAAGAAACATTAAATAGACAACAGCAAATTTTAACAAGATTATTAAAATCGGAGAAAGCTGAGTTAGAAAGAGAGAAGGAAAATAAAAGGAAATCAAAAGAATCAAAAAATAAGAAAATCAGTAACCCTCTTGAGTATTTAGAGTATAAAAGAATAAAAGATAAGGAGACAGAATTATTAAGAACTGTTCCTGCAAAACTTAAACCTTATTACAAGGCGTTAATACATAAATATTTTTATAAATTTCAAAGTTTAAAAAAAGAAAATGAAAAGGTCAATTGAATTAAATCCGTGTAGGGAAAACATTCATATCATAGAAAGTTTCATCGAGGATGTTTGTGATTATCATCAGATTAGCGACACCTATTTAGCAAATATTATAATGGCTGTTACTGAGGCTACAAAAGTAGTTTACAATAACAATCCAAATGATAATATTTGCATTGCTTATGATTATAATAATAAAGGATTGCATTTTGATTTGAATGGCGAATTAAACTGGAATGAATTGGTAATAAATGATAATATTGCATCGGATCTTGATTCTGAAGAAGGAAGGGAAATTTTTGTGATATGGTCGATGCCTGATAAGCTTACGATATCGGATGATGGTAAAAAGATTTTAATGTCGTTTTCAATTGAAAATATTGATGAAGATAAAGCAAATGACCGAAAGCAAACGATGAAAGATTATTTTGTAGAAAAAGTTAATAGATCAATAAAATCATAATGTATCATTTTTTTGATGAAAGAAACAGAAATAAATATTTTTACACAGGGGATAAAGTTTAAAATTAAAAATGAAGAAAAATTCAGTGATTGGATAATTGGAACTATTGTAAATGAAGGGAAAATCGCCGGTGCAATAAATTTTATTTTTTGTAATGATAGTTATTTATTGAAGATAAATAAAAAATATCTCCAACATGATTTTTATACCGATATAGTTACTTTTGATAATTCAGACAAAGAAAATGAAATTTCAGGGGATATATTCATTAGTTACGAGAGAGTGGTTGAAAATGCGGAAAAACTATCGAAAAGCCTTGAAGATGAGACAAGTAGAGTGTCTATTCATGGAATTTTACATTTAATTGGATATAAAGATATTGAGAGTGAGGAAATTAAAGAAATGCGTAATAAGGAAGATCAATATATTTCCCAAAAGAAATTCAAGATTATTAATTAATTGTTTCACGTGGAACATTGACCATGTTTAAAAAGTACGATATAATAGTTGTTGGTGGAGGACATGCCGGTTGCGAAGCAGCAGCAGCTGCTGCAAATCTTGGGTCTTCGGTATTATTAATTTCGATGAATATGAACAATTTTGCAGGAATGTCTTGTAATCCCGCAATGGGAGGAATTGCAAAAGGTCAGATAGTAAGAGAAATTGATGCACTTGGAGGTTATTCAGGAATTGTTACTGATAGATCAATGATTCAATTCAGAATGTTGAATAAGTCAAAGGGTCCGGCAATGTGGAGTCCGAGAGCACAGAGTGACAGAATGTTGTTTTCGGCTGAATATAGAAAAATGTTGGAGAACACAAAAAATCTTGATTTCTGGCAAGATACTGTTATTGATGTTATAATTGAAAACAAAAAACTTATTGGTGTAGATACTTTGATGGGACATAAGATTGAATCAAAATCTGTGATCCTGACGAATGGGACTTTTTTAAATGGAATTATTCATATTGGTCATAAAAAGTTTAGTGGTGGAAGAATAGGAGAAGATTCTTCAAAACATGTTACTGAGAAGTTAGCGAAAACTGGATTTAGGTATGATAGAATGAAAACCGGTACACCGGTAAGAATTGATGGAAGAACTATTGATTTTTCGAAACTGCTGGAACAAAAAGGTGATGAGTTTCCCGAGAAATTTTCATTTACTGATACTCCGGTATTAAAAACACAGAGAAGTTGTTATCTCGCTTATACAAATAGTATTGTTCATGATATTTTGAAAACAGGGTTTGATGATTCACCATTATTTCAGGGAAGAATTGAAGGAATAGGTCCAAGATATTGCCCGTCAATTGAGGATAAAATCGAACGTTTTTCTGATAAAAACAGTCATCAGTTATTTGTTGAGCCGGAAGGATGGGAAACCAATGAATATTATCTTAATGGATTTTCATCTTCATTGCCGGATGATGTGCAATATAAGGCGTTAATTAAAATCCCCGGTTTTGAAAATGCTAAAATGTTTAGACCGGGATATGCTATTGAATACGATTATTTTCCTCCCGAACAGTTAAAAAATACTTTGGAAACAAAACTGATACAGAACTTATATTTCGCCGGACAAATAAATGGAACTACCGGATACGAAGAAGCAGCAGCTCAGGGATTAATGGCTGGAATAAATTCGCATAGAAAAATAAATAATGAATCGGACTTCGTACTAAAAAGGGCTGAAGCGTATATTGGTGTTTTAATAGATGATTTAATTACAAAAGGTGTAGATGAACCGTATAGAATGTTTACTTCGAGAGCGGAATACCGAATATTGTTAAGACAAGATAATGCAGATATTCGTTTAACAAAATTGGGAAATGAAATTGGTTTAGCTTCTGATGAAAGATTTAAAAATGTTGAACATAAAATCGAAACTATTAATAAAATAGTATCATTTTTGAAAAAGGAAAATGTTAGCCCTGAAGAAATAAATAATATTCTAATAAAATGTGGTACAAATGAAATAAAGCAAAAAGTAAAAATAGCGAGCTTATTATTAAGACCACAGGTTAAAATTGGAGATTTGATTAAAAATATTGAAAAACTCAATAATTTTATTTCAGAATTTAGGGATGATATTAGTAAAAGTATTGAGGAATCGGAAATATTAATTAAATACGAAGGATACATTAATCGGGAGCAGGAGATCGCTGATAAATTATCTAAATTAGAAGATATTAAACTTGATGAGAATTTTGATTATCAAAAATTGAAATCTATTTCATTTGAAGCAAGGGAAAAATTATGCCGGATTAAACCTAAAACTATTGGTCAAGCTGCCAGAATTAGCGGCGTTTCTCCTTCAGATATTTCTGTAATAGCTGTTTATCTGGGGAGATAATATTGTTCCACGTGAAACATCTTACGACAAAAAATTGATATATTTTAATTAAATATCTAATACAACATGGAGTGTTTGGTTTGTAAAAACAAGTCTTTTGAGGAATTTTTAAAGTGCGATGATTATTTTTTATCTGGCGAGTCTTTTACTATTTTACAATGTACAAATTGTTCATTTAAAATAACAGATCCAAAACCTGATAAAAATAAAATCTCATCATATTATAAATCCGAAGATTATATCTCACACACAGATTCAAAAAAGGGAATTACAAATAATATTTATCAAATTGTAAAAAAATATAATGTAAGAAAAAAATATCGTTTGATAAAAAAATATACTTTAGGGAAATCAATACTTGATATTGGATGTGGTACCGGAGATTTTTTAAATTTCTTTAAAGATAAGAAATGGGATACATTTGGGATTGAACCGGATATTAATGCCAGAAAGATTGCGAATCAAAAAGGACTTAATGTTTTTTCAGAGGATTACATCCATAAATTTTCTGAAAATCAATTTGATGTAATTACACTATGGCATGTTCTTGAACATGTTTATGACATACAAGAACGAATTAATGAGATTAATCGTTTGTTATGTAAAAATGGTATATTAGTTGTAGCTTTGCCTAATTGCAAATCATGGGATGCAAAATATTATAA
>DAOVNY010000104.1 GCA_030630005.1 Bacteroidales bacterium
CAGTCTGCCCCACCCGGACTTACTTTTCTTAATACAAATCTGCCATGTATTAATATCAATAAAATAAAACTCAATCCAACCTGGAGCAGTATCGCAATTTTCTGTTGTACCGACAGCGGTGTATATTTTTCCAATGATTACATTATAGGCATAAATCAAAATAAAAAAAATAAATACTCTGTTTTTGTTTTCCCTAATCCATTAAAGAATTACACAAATATTAATTTTGCTTTCCCTTGTCAATATCATGGCAATATATCAATATTTATTTTTAATAATCAGGGAATTAAGATTGAGGAAATTCGGGTAAATAATAATTTATCAGGAAAATATAATGTGGGATGGGAGCCGGGCAATTTATCGTCAGGAATCTATAATTGTTTTATTGGCAATAAGTATAATATGATTTCTCAGAAGTTAGTGGTGTATTAGACTCTTATAAAAGGCTCTATTGAATATCGGGATTACGGATTAAGTGTCTGGTTGTAATCTGTAATTGTGGTTATTTCTTCTTCATTGAAGATAACTTCTTATGCATAGCATTTGCAGCTATTCTACCGGCACCCATAGCAAGAATTACTGTAGCCGAACCGGTAACAATATCTCCACCTGCGTAAACATTTTTAATAGATGTTTCATTTGTTTCGGGATTTACTTCGATATACCCCCATTTATTTAGCTTTAGATTAGGCGTTGAATTGAACAGAATTGGGTTAGGACCATTTCCAATTGCAACTATTGCAAGATCACATTCAACAGTAAAGTTTGAACCTTCGATAGGTATTGGTCTTCTTCTGCCTGATTTGTCCGGTTCGCCAAGTTCCATTTTAATACACTCAATAGCCTTGATTCTATTATTATCAGTTCCAATATATTTTACAGGATTATTCAATAATTTAAAAATAATACCTTCTTCTCCTGCATGATGAACTTCTTCACCTCTTGCAGGAAGCTCATGTCGCGACCTTCTGTAAATTATGGTAACTTCATCCGAACCGGCTCTTTTTGCACTACGGGCACAATCCATAGCAACATTACCTCCTCCGATAACTGCAACTTTATTACCGTGTGGCATTGGTGTATCGTATTCAGGAAATTTATATGCTTTCATTAAATTCATTCGTGTAAGATATTCATTTGCTGAAAAAACATTTCCAAGATTTTCACCTTCGATATTCATAAATACCGGCAATCCTGCTCCAACACCAATAAATACAGAATCAAAGTTTTCGAGTAATTCTTCAATTGTAAGTAATGGTCCGATTACATGATTTGTTTCGATTCTGCAACCCATGTTTTTCAGATAATTTATTTCAAACTGAACAATTGATTTTGGTAATCTGAACTCCGGAATTCCATAAGTTAAAACTCCACCCGTTTCGTGTAAAGCTTCAAAAATTGTTACTCCGTAACCTCTTTGCCTCATATCAGCAGCAACTGTAAGTCCGGCAGGACCGGAACCTATAACTGCAATTCTCTTACCTGTTTCTTTATTAATAATCGGAACTTTTACGAGATCCATTTTACGTTCGTAGTCGGCAACAAATCGCTCAAGCCTTCCTATAGCAACCGGTTTATCTTTTTTACCAACAATACAATATTTTTCACATTGATCTTCTTGAGGACAAACTCTTCCACAAATAGAAGGAAGTACATTTCTTTCTTTAATTTTTTTTGCGGCAGCATCAAATTTTTCTTCTGCAATTAAAGCAATAAAATTTGGTATATCAATATTTACCGGACATCCTTTAACACATTGTGGATCTTTACACTGCAAGCACCTTCCGGCTTCAAGCAAAGCTAACTCGCCGGTATAGCCATAAGGGACTTCCTGGTAATTACTAACTCTGAGTTTTTGATCCTGTTCAGGCATATCCTGACGTGGAATCTTAAGTTTTAACTTTCTTTCATCAGCTTTTGTTAATCCATGCCACTCGCATCCGAATTTTGTACAAATGTAAAAAGGCATAAGCTTTGAAAGTGCTGAGATCAATACTTCACCAACCTTAGAACCACATTCTCCACATTTCACAGTTTTATTAATAATACTTTTGTTACATTTTGGGCATAAGACATCATCCAATTCATCTCCTTCTTTAACCGGTACAGATGTTTCAACATCAAATACATCAAGATATGGGCTTAATTTCAGATCAATTTCCTGTCCTTTATATTTGGCTTTAAAAATTATACTTTTTTCCTCTTTTTTCTCAACATTAAAACTGTTATGACAATGAGGGCAATAAGTATTTATTAATGTTTTAAACTTTAAATATTTTACATCCTGATCAAACATAGTGTTGTTTTTTATTATTTACTATCTTATTGAGAATAACAGAGAATCCTTTTCATCTTTAAGATATATTGAATTTCTGTTTTCAAGCTCATCATAATCCACTTTATGACCATCAAAATCAGGTCCGTCAACGCATGCAAATTTAGTTTCATTTCCAATTTTTACACGGCAACCACCACACATTCCGGTACCGTCAATCATAATTGGATTAAGGCTTACAATTGTTGGGATTTTGAATTTTTTGGTCAGTTTACAAATATTTTTCATCATTATTATCGGACCAATTGCATAAACAAGTTTAATATCATATCTTTCCTGGAGATATGTTTTTAGCGGACCAGTAACAAAACCCTGTTCACCATAACTTCCATCATCAGTAGTAATGATCAGTTCATCACAAATATTGTTCATCTCATTTTCGAGTATGAGCATATCCATATTTTGTGCTCCTATAATTCCAATTACATAATTTCCAGCTTCATGATACGCTTTTGCGACATGATGAAGAATTGCTACTCCCGTACCACCGCCAACCATGACAACAGTTCCGGTTTTCTCAATTTCAGCAGCTTTGCCGAGAGGACCAACTACATCTTTTATCATATCACCTGTATTTAGTGATCTCATTAAAGCTGTTGTCTTGCCCACTACCTGAAAAATAATAGTTATTATTCCCGCAAAGCTATCTTTGTCGGCAACTGTTAACGGAATTCTTTCTCCTGTTTCGTTTACCCTAAGAATTATGAATTGACCGGGCTTAACTTTTTTGGCGATTTTTGGAGCACTAATATCAAATCTGATAATAGTTCCCTTAGCCATTTCTTGTTTTCTGACAATTTGAAACATAGGCAATTTGGTGTTTTGTTTTTAGAAAAATTGATTTCTTTCTTGTTTTTGAATATCGAATATCGAACACTGATTAACGATTTTAGATTTATTTATGATTGAAGATAACAGTTTATATTCCTACCATTCATCACTATCATCAAGACGTATATCATAAAGATCGTTTTCACTTAAGCCGTGCCATTTACACCCTTTTTTTGTACATAAATAAAAATCAAGTAATTTTGTTCTGGCACTAACTGATATTTTTGCAACAGGTGAACCACACATCTCACATTTCATATTTTCAGAGATAAGGCTTTTATTACAATGAGGACAACTAACATTATTTATTGTTTTGTCTTCAGGTAAAAACACTGTTGATTTTGAAGAAAACATATTTAAGTATGGACTTAACATCAGATATCCTGTTTCACCATTTGATATTTTTACTTTTAGCATTTCATCTTCAATCAAACTTTTTTTACAATGTGGACAATATGCCTGTAAGAAAGTACCTGATTCAATGATTTCTTTCTTTTCATCAGTATCAGTTTTCTCAGGAATATTTTTACTTGACCTTTTATCGCTATCTTTTGTGAATTGTTTTGCCCCATAGCCGTATTCCTGGTATAATTTATTAAGTGCTATTGAAAGATCTTCAAATTCAACTTTATGGTCTTTGCAACCAATTCTTGAACAAACACTAACTTTTCCACCCATATCAAGGTGAAAAGGTATCATTGGTGCCTTGCATGTTAAACAATCAACATCCGAAGTAATTTGAGCAGTACAATGAGGACAGAAAAATTTCACAATCTCACCCTTGATCATTTCAATATCAGCTTTGTAATTATAGCTTCCATATATTGAACTAAGATTTATTGTTCCTCTATTTTCTGCAACTTCAATATTCAATTTAATGCTCGGTTCATTATCAATCATTTGATCATGGTTCATCAGAGATTTCCCACATATTGGGCATTTCACTTTTAACGACATTAATTCATACATCTTCTGTCTTTTTAAAAATTAGTAATTAATTTTAATTTAGTTTTTTTATTATAACTTTAATCATTCTTAACTTTAGTTCACTTTAGGCACTACTTATTATAATATTCATGACAATAATAATAAAAATTCCATTGCTTTGAATATTTTTTATCAACTTCAAATTTTATAAAAAATATTTTCATTAAATGATTATTACTTATCTTTCAAGAAATGAAGAAGTTAATTTATATTGAAAGGATAATTTATAGAGATTTTAAATTATTGGAAACTGCATAAAATATCGTATATTATCAGAATATTAATAAATAAAAATCTAAAATCATAGCACAATATTAAAATCGGATAAATTGATTGTGAGATAGAAACACTGTTTCATGGTTTCACGGTTTCATGGCTTTATTACTCCATTATTCCAATATCCCATTATTCCATCACTCCATTATTTCCCATATTCCTCTTATTTCCCTTTATTCTCCCATGTAATAAGCGAAATACTTTTCTTCCCGTCCATACGTACTTTTACAGGTTCTTCAAAACGAACGTGCTTAAAATATTTAGTTCGTTCTATGAGTTTTTGTTTCTCAAGAATATCCCATTTGATGTAATTATCTGATTTTTCCTGATTAATAGAAAAATACCCCACATTCATTGAAGTTACATTGTGGAAAAAATGCGAACCTGAAGAGGAATCAAGCGGATAATCTTCAAAACTTGTTTCAACAATTACTTTGGCATTTGATATTTGAGGCCAGTTTACGGGTATCCCAATCCATCTGTCACGAGTACCCCATCTACCCGGTCCGATAAGGATATATTTCTTGTCTTCTTTAGCCATTTTTTCATTTAACATTTCTATTTCACTAACCATTTCAACAGTCTGACGTTTATCAAAAACCTTTCTATCAATATAAATTACATCAGTGATATTTTTTATCAAGCCATTGCCCATTCCTTTTTTAGTATAAAGTACTATACTGTCTTTCTTAATTTTACTCATATTTACATTATAATCGAAAGCACTTCCTATCAATGGTTTTATTTGCAAAAGATAAAATGATGCTCTGTTTTGATCATCTTTATTAAGATCAACAGCAAACTCAATTTCAACAGGAGAGCCTATTGCTTCTTTTACAAGATCCAAAACTACTTCAATGGTTTTGGCAAGAGGGATATAATTATATTTTAAAATATTAGCAAAATTAATAATCCTTGGTCCCGGTTTATTAATACCCGGATAAATAACATTATTTTCGGCATTATAAACAGATGCAAGATGTCGTAAATTTCCATGACGTTCAGCTTCATCAATATCAATAAATGTAAGTCCGGCAGTATCACCTTCAAGAAGATCAACATCTTTCTTTTTTAAGTTAACGGCAAAAAACTTAGTTTGGGAATTTTTAAATTGGTCTTTCGGAGAGTTAATTTCGGTTGAGGGATATTTTGGTGAAAACCTGTAAGCATTTTCACCTTCAACAACATATTTTCCAAGTCCAACAGCTGCAACTGCAAAACCTTCTTCGGGTTTCATGTGCGAAAAAGGGTAATAATTATATGATTGAGCAACTCCGCTGATATGCGGATAAAACACTCCATCATATTCATTTCCTACTACTTCCTGTATTATAACAGCCATTTTTTCTTCTTCGATTTTGTAATTGATAGCCTTCACATACCCACGGGCTATCTTTGAATATACAGAAGCAAAAACAAGTTTAATAGCATCCATTACCTGTTGCAACCGAACTTTAATTTCGGGATGATTGTTTGGCAAAAGATAAGTTTCAAAAATACCTGCGAAAGGCTGCACCAATGAATCTTCAAACAAGCCTGACGAACGAATAGCCAGTGGTTCTTTGATCATGGTAAGAACCATCTTTAGTCGCTTTTCCAAAGTTTTTGTAAGCTCACAATTAAGAAAAACTTTTTTTATTACTTCATGATCAGTCTCATCAATTATTGTTTCTAATAGGTTATTTTTTTCAATAAAGTATTCAAATTCATCAGTACCTATTACTAAAGTTTTTGGTGCACGAATATTAATATCAGGCAGATATTGTGAAAAATCATAATTATAAATCAGATTATTAATAAATGCAAGTCCTCTGCCTTTTCCTCCAAGAGAACCATCAAATAAGCTAACAATATTACTTTCGTCGGTAATATCCGATTGCTCATAAGGAATTATTTTCCCCTTTTTCTTTTCATTCCTGAATTTTTGAATTACATCAATCAGTATCTTTCGAATTTCATATGTATTTTTAAATTCATTTATTCTATGAGGGTTTAATATTTTGGCAGCCTGAATTTCACCTCTTGCCATCAGCCATAAAGAAAAGTGATTTTTCTTGGCGTGATAAAGAAGTGATTCGTCCGGTATTATTTTCAATTGTTTTTCAAATTCTTTTAAAGATTTGGCAACTCCAATTTTTCTTCCATCTTTGTTTCGATAAACAAAATTCCCGAACCCAAGATAATGAGTAATAAAACTCTGAAAATCCTGAAGAAGAGTTTCTGAATTTTTATTTATAAAAATAGACCGCAGTTCATGAACTTTTTTTGCATTTTCAACATCAGAAGATTGAATAATAATTGGTATATTTTTTGTTTTTTTCCTTGCATATTTTACAAGTTCAAAACCGGCATTTTCGTTAAGTTTACCTTCTTTTTCATATTTCACATCAGTAATAAGGCAAAGCAAATAATCTTTGTACTTATTAATAACTTCCACAGCTCCTTCATAAGTTAAAGCCAGAATGATTTTCGGTCGTGCCCGTAATCTTAAAACTTTGTATAGTTCATCAGTACTTACATCATCAATAATCCTTTTTGTTTGTTCAAGAACAATTTTATATAATAGTGGTAAATACCTGGAATAATATTGTGGTGAATCTTCAACAAGTAAAATAACCCGCACTAATCCTATTTCTGTGTCATTTTCAACATTTATCCTGTCTTCAACAAGTTTGATCATTGAAAAGAAAATACTTGAATCACCATTCCATACAAAAGTCCTGTCAATATATTGATGACTTTTTGTTATTTTCTCATAAAAATCAATTTCATTGTTATTATTCAATAATAATAATATTGGAATATATGTAAATTGTTTTTTGATTTTTTTACTAATTTCAAGAGGTAAATTTTTATCCGCACCAGCCATAATAATTATCATGTCGAAATGCTTTGAATTTAATTGGCTGAATACTTCCTCTTCGGAAGATGCACCGGTTATTCGGGGTAGTGATGTTAAATTAAGTTGGTGATATTCGCCTAAAACATGCTCGGAAAATCTCCCTTCTTTTTCAATACTATAGGCATCATATAAATTGGCAATAAGTAATATTTCCTTGACTTTAAACGACATAAGATCATGATAAATATCCCGGTTAACATTATTAATATTTAAAAAACTCTGTAATAATTTTCTACTGAAAACATCATCATCTTTAAACTGAGATTTTTCATCTTTATCAACACCACCAATAACGGCTTTTGCCAATTTTTCATTTAGATAACCGGTTATCAAATGAGCAATATTTTCAATCAGGTCTCTTTCTTCTTTTAAAAAAGGACCTTCGTTTTCTTCAGGGAATTCTTTAAGATAGCATATTTCAATATATCCTTTTTTACCATCAATAGTTTTAAGTTTTTGATTTTGTGACCATATAGTTTTCTTAAAATTACAAGTTTCAAAATGCTTGTTACCATACACTATTTTAACAACTGTTGAATCAGGATATTGCCACGAAGAAGGTATTATATCACATACATACTGAAGAGTTTCATCAATGGGTTTTCCTTCTTTAAGTATCCCCGTTGTTCTGTTTATTCCGGCAAGCTCTTTTGCTCTTTCAATACTATCAAATTTTAATTTTTTGTATTCGTTGTCCGATCCGGTATTTGCCATATTCATAATAATTTATTACAGTCATTAAAATAAATGTAACTAATCAGTTACAAAAATAAGAAAAAATTTCCAATCGATTTTTTTTGAAAAACAACTGTTTTCAACAATAAATTGATGTTGTTAATAAGAATTTTTTTGTTCGTTTTTTGCTTCATAAAAAATCAACTGTTATTAA
>DAOVNY010000204.1 GCA_030630005.1 Bacteroidales bacterium
TATTTCTTTGGATACTACTTCTTTAAATAATTCTTCTTTGCTTGCAAAGTGATAATATAAAGAGCCTTTTGCTTTCCTCGCAATTTTTGCTATTTCATCCATTGAGGTTTTATGAAAGCCAAACCTGCTAAATAATTTATTAGCAACGCTTAAAATTTTATTTCTGGTATCTTCTATTGCCATATTTAACCTTTCTAATCAATTTGACTAAATTTGTTTATGAGTACAAAAGTAATATGTTTTATTTACTCACAAAATATGTTTAACATTTTTTAACATCTATATAGTTGGGAGAATAGTTGTTTTTGTTTTTCAGCCTTGCATACAACTGCCAAATAGCTTTAATATGAGATATTTATATAAATTTGCAAAGACCATTATCTTTCGAATTTTATCTTGTACCTTCGGGATTGTGTGAATGATTGGTTATAGATGAAAAAATATTAATAACATTTTGTTTATAAGTTATATTAAAATATTTTTTTTTAATACATTTACACAATAATTTTGAAAATGTAAAATTTATTAAAATATAAAAAAATGAAATTTATTATTTCCAGTTCAGTATTACTGAAGAATCTACAAACCCTTAGCGGAGTATTAAGTACAAGTAACACATTACCAATACTTGATGATTTTTTATTCGAACTAAAAGATGATAATCTTTTTATCACTGCTTCTGATTTGGAGACTACCATGACAGTATCGATTCCACTTACTAATTCAGAGGGGCCCGGAATTGTTGCAATACCGGCAAAAATAATGCTGGATACTTTAAAAACTTTTGCTGATGTTCCGGTAACTATAAGTATTGATAAGAATACTCAAGGAATTGAACTATCAGCAGGAGAAGGAAAATATCGCATGGTTGGACATAAAAGCGATGAATTTCCTCAGACACCAATAAAAGAAGATACAACCGAGATAACTATTGATTCATCAATTCTTGCGAGTGCATTTAATAAAACTGTATTTGCTGTCGGTACTGATGAACTTCGACCGGTTATGTCTGGTGTATTTTGTGATTTGTCTTCCGACGAAGCTGTTTTTGTTGCTACTGATGCACATAAACTTGTTCGCTACAAAAGAAAAGATATCAAAGCTGAAAGATCATCTGCATTTATTTTACCAAAAAAACCTTTGAATCAACTCAGAAACATTTTATCTTATGATGATGTACCTGTTAAAATCGAATATAATGAAACAAATACATTTTTTACTTTTGGGAATGTTGATCTTTCATGCCGCTTGATAGAAGGAAAATACCCGAATTATGAGGCTGTAATTCCAACTGAAAATCCTAATGTGCTGACAATATCAAGAAATTCGTTATTAAATTCTATACAAAGGGTTGCTATTTTTGCTAACCAATCAACACATCAGGTTCGTTTTAAAATCTCAGGAAAAGAATTGATATTATCATCCGAAGATATTGATTTTGCTAATGAAGCAAAAGAAAGGTTAACTTGTAATTATGAAGGTGATGATATGGAAATTGGATTCAATTCAAAATTCCTTATGGAGATGTTGCATAATGTTGATAGTGATGATGTGAAAATTGAAATGTCGGCTCCTAATCGTGCCGGAATTGTTTTACCGGTTGATAATGATAATGAAAATGAAGAAATTCTAATGCTCGTAATGCCGGTAATGCTTAATCAATAAAAAAAAAGCTCTTTCGGATGAAAGAGCTTTTTTGTTTTAAAAGGAAGATTAGTCATCTAAAACTTTTACGTTGACAGCTTTTTTTCCTCTGCTGTCTTCTTGACCTTCGTAAGTAACGTGATCATTTTCTTGGATATTATCAATTAAACCTGAAGAATGTACAAAAATATCTTCTTTTGTTTCATCATCAATAATAAATCCAAATCCTTTTTTTGCGTTAAAAAATTTAACAATACCAGTTGACATAATATATTAGTTTAAGTTAAAAAATGCAAATATACATTAAATATGATAAAATGCAAATAGATAAAACTATTTCTTAATGAAAAATGTTTTGTTGAGAATAATTTCCCTTGTTGATTTCTTCTAAAATTACTGATAGTAGTGTGTTTTCTTGATTTTGCTTTCGGTTGTTAATGGCAATAAAGATTTTTAGTATTTTTTCTAAAAAACATTAAAATAACTGGAAAACAAGTATCTAAACTTTTTAGTTGTGCAATTATCAATTTGATTTATTTTCAATTAAAATTTTATGAATAACTTATTTACCCGGACATTCTTTAATTATACTTTCTTTTATGTCTTTTTTTCCATAAGCTTTGTCAAATGCTTCAGAAAATTGTTCTGCCAATTTTTGGGCAGTTTTATTATAAGCATCTTTATCTTCCCAAGTGTTTTTAGCAAATAGTATTTCTGAAGGAACATTAGGGCATGTTTTTGGAATATTCAAATGAAATAGTTCATCATATTCATATTCAATATTTTCGAGTGTTCCTGATAAAGCAGCATTTACCATTGCTCTGGTAAGAGTAATGTCAATTCTTTTTCCTGTTCCGTAAGCTCCACCGCTCCATCCTGTATTTATAAGGAAGACTTTAGTGTTGAATTTTGCCATTTTTTCTCCGAGCATATCAGCGTAAATATCAGGATTTGACGGCATAAACGGTTGACCGAAAAATCTTGAAAATGTTGCTTGAGGTTCAGTAACACCGGTTTCTGTACCGGCAAGTTTGCTTGTATATCCCATCAAAAACCAAAGCATAGCCTGATCTATATTTAATTGCGAAACCGGAGGTAATACTCCGTAAGCATCAGCTGTAAGGAATAAAATAGTTGATGGATGACCGGAAGTTGATGATTCTTTAATGTTTTTTAAATAACGCAAAGGATATGATGCTCTTGAATTTGGTGTAAATCTATCATCAAAATAATCAATAATTCCGTTTGGATAGATCATTGCATTTTCAATAATTGCTCCATGATTCAAATAATTATCTTTATGCATTACTGCATCGTAAATATCTTTTTCTTTTACAGGATCAATATTTATCATTTTTGCATAACATCCATATTCGAAGTTTGCAATACCTTCATCACTCCATCCATGTTCATCGTCACCCAAAAGTGCTCTTGTTGGATCGGCAGATAAAGAAGTTTTTCCTGTTCCTGACAAACCAAGTAGAAGTGCTGAATCGCCATTGTCGCCTTCGTTTGCAGAACAGTGAAGTGGTAAAACACCTTCAAATGGAAGTAAATAATTCATTACCGTAAATAACATTTTCTTCACACTACCACCATAAGCAGAGCCAACAATAACTCCAATCCTGCGATCAAGATCCATTGCAACTACCATGTTTGATGTGTTACCATTTTGCATTTGCCTTAGCCTTCCTTTATATTTAGCAGAATCAAGTTTATTATAGGGAAGATGTAAAAGATAAAATCCATTTTCGTAAAAAACACTATTTTCAATTTCGTCGAGTACCGGTCTGAACATATTATCTGTAAAAAGTGCCATTAATGACTGATCGGTTACAGTTTTAACAGGAAGAGCATATTTTTTATCAGCTCCAATAACCCTGTCAGTTACATACATCTTATCTTTTTTAGACATTATTTCCAATGCATCATCAAATATCATGTCAAAGGTTTCTTCATCAATAGAAATATTATTTGGAGAAGTCCAATCGACATTCTTTTCACTTTCAGCTCGTTTAACAATAACAGTATCTTTTGGGCTTCGTCCTGTTGATTCTGTTGGTGTCCATGTTACCAGTGCACCAACTTCAGCAACAATTGCTTCTTTATTGTCAACAGCTTCTTGTATCATTTTCTCTCTCTCAATATTTGAAAGAATATTTTTGTGAGCTTTTACAGCATCCGATAATTTTATTTTTAAATCCATTATAGATAAAGAGTTTAGTTAAAATAAATTTTATTCTTGTTTAAGAACAGCTTGTGCAGCAGCTAATCTCGCAATTGGCACTCTGTAAGGTGAGCAACTTACATAATTAAA
>DAOVNY010000048.1 GCA_030630005.1 Bacteroidales bacterium
ATTTTTCGGTTAACCCTGATTTTGATAGTGATGTAATAAGATACGGATACTCTTCACTTACAGTTCCGCATTCTACTTTTGATTATAATATGATATCCAAAAAACAAATTTTACTAAAACAACGTGAAGTAGTCGGAGGATATGATGCTGATAATTATTTTGCTGAAAGACTGTGGGCAACAGCACAAGACGGTACAAAAGTTCCTATCTCTCTTGTTTATAAAAAAGGATTAAAAAAAGATGGCGAAAACCCTCTTTTACTTTATTCTTATGGTTCGTATGGACATAGCACCGAGCCTTGGTTCAGCTCTGTACGTTTGAGTTTGCTCGATCGTGGATTTGTTTTTGCAATTGCCCATGTTCGTGGTGGAGAAGAAATGGGAAGAAGTTGGTACGAAGATGGCAAATTATTAAAAAAGAAAAATACATTCACTGATTTTATTGATTGCGGAGAATATTTGATACAACAGAACTTCACCAATCCCGAAAAACTTTTTGCAATGGGAGGAAGTGCCGGTGGCTTACTAATGGGTGCAATAATTAATATGAAACCTGAAATTTTTAAAGCTGTTGTTGCTGCCGTTCCTTTTGTTGATGTTATAACTACAATGCTTGACGAGAGTATTCCTTTGACTACCGGAGAGTATGATGAATGGGGAAATCCTAATAATAAAGAATATTACGATTATATGCTTTCGTACTCACCTTATGATAATGTTGAAGCTAAAGATTATCCGGCAATGCTTATAACAACGGGTCTTCACGATTCTCAGGTTCAATATTGGGAACCGGCAAAATGGGTTGCTAAACTAAGAGATATGAAAACCGATGATAATATTCTTCTGCTAAAAACAAATATGGATTACGGACATGGAGGTGCTTCAGGACGATTTAAAATATACAAAGAAACGGCACTGGAGTATGCTTTTATTCTCAGTCTTTTTTAGTGAAAATAAGCAAGGAAGTAAAAAATGCGAATAAAGTAACTCCTGCTTGCGATTCTATTGTGTCTTCGGTAAGCATTGATAATATCATAATTATAAAGAAAATGACATAAAAATAATCTTTAAATTTTCCGGCAATCATCGGGGGGTAAATCAAGGTGAAAAGAAACCAAATAAATCCTATCACACCAAAAGCTACAAAAATTGAAAGAAACTGGTTATGAGATCGCAATCTTGAATCTGTTTCTAAAAGAGAATCCATTTTTTGATATTGCTTATGGAATGCTATCGGAAGATCTCCCGTACCTACTCCTATCCAAAAGTTATCTCTAATTAATTGTAATGATGTTTTAAAATATTCAATGCGTTGAAGTATCGAATTTCCGTTAGGATCATTATCATATTTAAAATTATTGTAACCAATAATAATTTTCGAAATTCTTGTTTTAAGATTTGGATTATACAGATAGTTAACATTGGCAATTCCCTGTTCTATAGCTTTAATTTCTTTATCGTTCAATTTGCTTAAACCTTCTGCATCTTTTCGATATCCTTTAGAGGAAAGATATCGGATAATTGTGTACTTAATAATCTGTTCATTTTTATCCTTTCCATTAAAATCAAATGAACTTCTTTTGTTCCAGCTTTTCCTTAATTCTTTTCTCGAAAGATATAATCCAACATATTTTCCTTCTTCTACACCAAAATTAATAGTATCGTGACAATAATGATTGCCCAGAGCTGTGGTCTTATCTAATTCAGAGAAATTAACAGGTTTTACATCATAATAATCATTAATTGTATCGCGGACAAAGACAAATAATAATGATGGTATAATAAACAGAATGAGAGCAAAAACTGATTTTAGTATTTTGTTTTTTATGGTAAAGATCAGATAAAAGATCAGTAAAATACTAATTACTATCACAATCAATATTCCGATACCTGATTCAAGGATAAATAAAAAACTTAACAACCATGCAATAGCAATTACAAAAAGCGATTTTAGTATTATATTATAATCTTCTTTTTTAAAGGTAAACCAGACCAAAGAAAAAATTGCAATACAAATATTCAGACTGAATCTGATGGGAGATATAAATATTGATATATTTCTGATGTCGGTAAATTCGTGCTGAAGTAATACATAAGTGCTGATTATTGAGCCTGCAAGTACTGCTCCGATAAAAAAGAACATCAGAACATTAAATTGTTTTTTATCAATTGGCTCCATTGTTGATAAAATAATAGGAAAAACCAGAAGTGGCAATTTAGTTCTTAGATCTTTGAATGCGTATTCAAAATCGGTAGTAAATATTAAACCGACCAAATGCAGCACGAACAAAGAAACAAGAATCATGGCTGCTTTGTTTTGAAAAAATACCTGAAATTTGGCGATCAGATTTTTTCCCGGCAAACTAAAAAAGTATGTAAAAAGTTTTTTGCATGCCTTTAAGAATGAATCATTTTTATAAAATTTTGAGATCTGATTGAATGAAAAACCTGACCAAAGCCAGAGTACTACCAGTAGAAATTGAAATATACTCATTGTATATTTCGATAAAGGCAAGCTCATTGCCATCAATATGAGGGCGATAAAGTATGCGTTTGAATGAAATTTCCTTGTATAGATATACTTCAAAATCAGTTAAATTTATTTATTAAAATAGAATTATACTTTTCAGTATCCATTAATATTTCAATTGCACTTTCTATTTCAGGGTCTTTTTTCATCGAAGAAATAACTTGTCCCTTTTGATAATAATATCTCGTCGCTATTTCAATTCTAAGCAAATCTTTTATTTCATCCTGATATTTGTTAATATCAGCTTTCTTATCATGCTTCATTTTTTCTTCCAAAGCTTTATATTCCTTTTTTATTGCTTCAAAATAATTTTCCTTTTTTGCAAATTTTTTCAGGTCTTCAAGGGCTTTTTCGCTTTTACTGGTATAATCATAATCTTTATCAGAAATAAAATTCTTAAAATCTTCAAATATTTCATCAGTAATAACAAAATCTTTTGCTTTTGGGATTGAAGGGGTTTCAAAACTAAACTTTGTTGCATAATCAAAAATGTGATGTTTCACAAACAAACTCGAAGCTATATTGCTGAATTTAAGATCATCAAGAAGAATGTCCGGATTAACACCTTTTCCGTCGTAAACAGTTCTTCCGTTCCGGGTTTTAAATGTTGTGATCAGCGAATCGGGAATTTTATCAAAATCACCATTATTATTTTTATGAGAATAATCAATTGCCTGAATACATCTTCCGCTGGGGATATAATATTTTGCAATTGTAATTTTAGCTTTTGAATTATAACTGATAGGAATAACATTTTGTACCAGCCCTTTTCCGAAAGTCCTATGTCCAACGATTACTGCACGGTCTAAGTCTTGCAACGATCCTGCAACTATCTCCGAAGCAGAAGCACTTCTTTGGTTTACCATAATTGCTACAGGAATTTCTGTGTCGATAGGAGTGAAGGTGGTTTTATATTTCTGGTTTTTATCAGGTAATTTACCTTTTGTGCTTACAATAAGATTTCCCTTTTCAATAAAGATATTTGAAACCATGACGGCTTCATGTAAAAGACCTCCACCATTTCCCCGAACATCAATTATTATTCCTTTTAGGTCATTATTATTTTTAAGATCAACAAAGGCATTTTTTACATCTTTTCCGGCATCTTTTGTAAAACTAATAAGTTTAATATAACCAATGTGCTTATCAAGCATTCCATAAAAAGGAATATGGTCGATCTTAACATTTTCTCTGATTAACTCTTTTTTAAGAGGTTCTTCTTCACCCATTCTTTCGATAGTAATAGTAAGTTCGGTTCCGGCTTGTCCTTTTAAAACTTCACTTACATCTTTGGATGTTTTATTTTTTGCCGATTTGCCGTTAATTTTCAGTATCTTATCCCCTGCAATTAACCCGGCTTTATGTGCTGGAAATCCTTCATAAGGTTCCGAAATTATTACATATTCTTCTCTCTGTTGTATTTTTGCACCTATCCCTCCATATTGTCCGGTGGTAATAAATTTAACATCTTCAATTTCCGATTCGGGAATAAAGACAGTGTAAGGGTCAAGCGATTTTAGCATTGCATCAATACCGGTTTCCATTAATTTGCCGGGATTAATTTCATCAACGTAATTTTTATTCAACTCTTTGTACAATGTTGTATAAATATCAAGATTTTTTGATATCTCAAAATTATTATTGTTTTGTGCAGGAGCAATAATTGATATTGACAGCAGTAATATTAATGACTTAATAAAAAGTGCAGTATTAAATGGTATGTTTTTTGTCATGTCTTTAGTGTTTTTAATAACTTTAGTCACTCTAAATTTTAGTTCACTTTAAGTACTTAAAATAATTAAGGTACCGGATCATAACCACTGCCACCCCAAGGATTGCATGATAAAAAACGTTTTAATGTGAACCAGCCGCCTTTAAATGGACCATGTTTTTTAATTGCCTGAATTCCGTATATTGAACAAGTTGGCGTATATCTGCATGAAGGTGCAAGATATGGCGAAATTACTCCTTGATAAAAACGGATCAGTAAAATAAAAAAACTAGCCAATATTTTTTTCATATTCTATTATTAAACGTTTTAAAACAGAAATTATTTTTTGTTCAATTTCAATATAAGGCAATATTTTATTTGCCGTATAAACAATTGTAAAAACACATTTATTTTCTGATTTGTCAAGAGTTTTATATAAGTGATCTTTATTTTTCCTGTATGCTTCACGAAGGAGACGTTTTATTTTATTCCTGTCAACTGCTTTGCGAAACTTTTTTTTGGGAACACTAAAAAGAATCTGAACAGGGAATTTTAAGTTCTGTTCAGTATTTTTCCATACTACCGTAAAAGGATATATATGGAAAGTTTTGCCGGTACTAAACAAATCATCAATAATTTGCTTTTTTCTAAGTCGTTCATCTTTTTTTAGAGTTTGCATAGTGCCGGTTGATATTTTTCCCCTTCCGAATGATATAATGAAAAATTAAAAATACAAAAAAATAATTAATCTTTAAACCATAATGGAGCTGTTAACAGCTCCATTATCAAATATATTAATCAAAATATGCTGGTATTTCAAATTATTTTTTCTTTTTTTCTTTTTGTATAAATTCGTCAATAGCCATCGTCATTGAAGGAGCGGTTTTTGTTGGTGCCTGAATATTAAGTTCAAGACCGGCTTCTTTAACAGCTTTGGTAGTAGTTGGACCAAAGGCAGCGATGATAGTTCCGTTTTGTTTGTATTCAGGAAAATTTTTGAAAAGTGATGCAATTCCTGATGGACTAAAGAAAATTATCAAATCAAATTTATTAATGTTAACCTTTGACAAATTACTGGCTACTGTTTTATAAAGTACAGCTTTAGTATAATCTATTTCGTTGTCATTAAGCAACTTAATCATACTTTGTTTGTGGATATCAGAAACAGGAAGTAAATATTTCTCGTTTTTATGTTTATTAAGGGTACCTATTAATTCCTTAAAATTCTGTTTTCCGTGAAATATCTTACGTTTACGGTATTGAACATACTTTTGAAGATAAAAAGCTGTTGATTCCGAAACACAGAAATATTTTAAGGAATCCGGTATTTCAACCCTCATTTCTTTTGCCATCCTGAAAAAGTGATCAACGGCATGTCTGCTGGTAAAAATTATAGCACTATGGTCAAGAATTGCGATCTTCTCTTTTCTGAATTCTCTGGATGCTATACCCTCTATTTTAATAAACTTGTGAAATTCAAGTTTAAGCTTGTGTTTCTCAGCTAAACTACCGTAAGGTGATTTATCAACGTCAGGCGGTTTAGGTTGTGAAACTAATATTTTCTTAATCTTAATCTTATCGGTTTTCTTTAGCATAGCTGAAATTTTTTTAATAATCAATTATGAAAAATAATTTTTTATCACCATTTTAGCAATTACTATTAGTGGTAAAATTTCGAGGCTGCAAAGATAAATAAATAAATGCAAATTGGTATAGTTTTTATAAGATAATCCAATAATAAATCCTCTGATCAACCAAAACAAAATAATAATAGCTGTAGCTACAATTGCTATGTAAATAAAAATATCATTTTGCAGATAAGTATTTAAGATGTTAACAGGTAAAAGCACAACACCTGTAACCATTGTAAATATCAGCATATTAATCAAATATTCTTTTGTCCTTTTTTCGGTGTGAAAAATTTTACTGATGATAAATATCAAAAAAGTTTTCCCTAACCAAAATGCTGTTAGCAACAAGCAAATAATTATGTAACGAATATGCCCTTGAAAAAAAAACTTTTCTTCGTCAGCAAAATAATTTAATGCCTGAAAGAGAAATAACGAAAACGAAAATATAAAAACAAAAAATAATGGTATTGATATTCGATCATTAAAAAGATTTCCCTCCCTGTTTAGTTGATTTGCAAAATGCCGCGCTCCAAAAGCCGAATATATTTGTATAATTCTTTTGTGATAGAAAGCATGAGCAAAAGTATATAAAGTAACACATAAAATAATAACTCCAAGTATCCAATCGTTATTTACGGTTTCTAATTTTTTTGGGACAATTTCTTTTAAAGTATTTCCTTTTCCGGTAAAAAATTTTTGAAGATCTTTTTGTTTTATTATAGTATCTGATTTTTTTGCAATTATAGTATCCTCAGACTGAATATTAATTTTTTTTGCTTGTAAAGAATCACCGGATAATAAGGACACTTCAACAACAAATGTATCTTTTAAATGATATATATTCTGTAATGTTGTACTTGTATCCTGTGTCATTTTTAAAAATATTTTAGCAAAATTAATTCAAATTTGCTAAAGCTGTATTAAGATTATGATTATTTTTGCACGAATAATTTTAAAAATATAATTTATGTTCAATCTTATTTTATTTGGACCTCCGGGATCCGGAAAAGGAACACAATCAGCAAAAATAGCTGAGAAATACGGTTTGGTTCATATTTCAACCGGCGATATTTTTCGTAACGAAATAAAACAACAAACCGAATTAGGTGTAAAATTCAAAAGTCTTGTTGAAAAAGGTGAATTAGTTCCCGACGAACTGATCATTGATATTCTTGATTCGGCACTTCATAAATATCAAAATATTAATGGTTTTGTTTTTGATGGTTTTCCAAGAACATTAAATCAGTCCGGTGATCTTGATAACTTACTGAAAAAAGATAACGAATCTGTTACTTTGGTTCTTGCTCTTGATGTTGATGATAACGAAGTTGTTACACGTCTGCTAAAACGAGCTCAAATTGAAGGCAGAAAAGATGATACCGAAGATGTTATTAAAAATCGTTTGCAGGTGTATAAAGATCAGACTTACCCATTGATTGATCTTTACAAAAAACAAAATAAATTTGTCGGCATTAAAGGTATTGGATCAATTGATGAAATATTTGATAATATCTGTGGTGAGATTGATAAAAAGGTGTAAGCTCTAAAGCATAATAAATAATCAGTCAATAAATTCCTGTTTTCTAACTTTGAAGTTATAATTTTGTCACAATCTCATAAGTATCTTGTGCAATCACAAGCTCCTCATCAGTTGGGGTTACTGTAACTTTTACTTTTGAATTTGCTTTGCTGATTACGATTTCTTCACCTCTTTTACCTGCATTTTTTTCTTTATCAAATTCCAGTCCGAGAAATTCGAAATCTTTGCAAATATCTTCTCTTGTTTCCGGTCCGTTTTCTCCAATACCACCGGTAAAAATTAATAAATCAACTCCGCCCATCGCAGCAGCGTAAGCTCCAATATATTTTTTTACACGATAAAAATACATCTCCAAAGCAAGTTTTGCCCTTTCATTGCCATTCCTTGCAGCATCTTCAACTTCTCTCATATCATTAGAAACACCCGAAACACCTAAAACCCCACTTTGTTTATTAACAAGAGCATAAGCTTCTTTCGAGTTAAGATTTTCTTTATTCATGATATAAAACAAAACTCCAAGGTCGAGGTCTCCGGTACGTGTTCCCATCATCAAGCCTTCGATAGGAGTTAAACCCATTGATGTGTCAAAGGATTTACCATTTTTTATTGCAGCAATTGAGGCTCCGTTTCCGAGATGACAACTGATTATTTTTTGTTTTGAATAATCAAGATTTAGAGTTTCGCAAGCACGTTGAGAAACATATCTATGGCTGGTTCCGTGAAATCCATATCTGCGAATTGAGTGCTTTTCGTAAAGAGAATAAGGAATTGCATACATAAATGATTTTGCAGGCATGGTTTGATGAAAAGCCGTATCGAAAACTCCAATCTGAGGAATGTCCGGAAGAAGTTTTTTCATCGAATAGATACCTTTCAGATTTGGTGGGTTGTGCAATGGAGCTAATTCAATACACTCTTCCATTTTTTGAATTACTTCATCGGTTATCAAAACACTTGAATTAAATTTTTCACCTCCATGAACAACCCTGTGACCAATTGCATTGATCTCATTCAGGTTTTTCAAGCTTCCGTGAGATTTATCGGTAATAATATCAAGAATATGTTTTATGCCTTCCTGATGGTTTGGAATTTCAATTTTGAGTTTTACTGAGTCTCCATCATTGCGTTTGTTTTTTAAAAACGAACCTTTAAGTCCGATTTTTTCAACTATTCCTTTTGTTAGAAGTTCTTTCTGCTCAATATTAAATAATTGATATTTTATTGATGAACTCCCGCAGTTTAAGACGAATATTTTCATTTTTATTATTGTTTTTTGCTGTTTTGTTATACTGATAGAAATTGAGAATTGCAAAATTAATAAATATAGCTCATTAATAATTCATATATTCTTAAAAGTAAAATAAATTTTTTTATCTTTGGCACTCAAAAAAAATACGCTTAAATTAATAAGATAAAAATATTTTATTAATTGTTTTTCTAAAACATTAAATTATAAATTTATTAATCTATAAAAATTAAAAAAAGTTATGACAAACAAAATTACTAGCCTGTCAGAATACCTTGAAAAGTATCAGGAAAGTGTAGCGAATCCGGAAGGATTTTGGGAAAAAATTGCTGAGGATTATTATTGGCATAAAAAATGGGACAAAGTACTCGAATGGAACTTTGACGAGCCAAATGTTAACTGGTTTCAAAACGGAAAATTAAATATTACCGAAAATATTTTTGAAAGAAATCTTTTTATGAGAAAAGATCAGACAGCTATTATCTGGGAACCAAATGATCCTAAAGATGAAACTGTAAAATTAACTTACGGTGAATTATTTGAAAAAGTGAGCCAATTTGCCAATGTTTTAAAAAAGCAAGGAATTAAAAAAGGTGACAGAGTTACAATTTATCTTCCTATGATACCTGAACTTGCAATTGCAATGCTTGCTTGTGCAAGAATTGGTGCTATTCATTCAATAGTTTTTGCAGGTTTTTCTGCTAATGCATTAGCTGACAGAATTATTGACGGAACATCTAACATTATTATTACCTCTGATGGTGGATATCGCGGTACTAAAACTATTCCACTGAAAAAAATTGTTGATGAAGCACTTGAGAAATGTCCTACAATTCAAAAAGCAATCGTTTACAAACGTACCGGAGAAGATGTTCCGATGAAAGAAGGACGTGATATTTGGTGGCATGATGCAATAAAAGAAGTTGATACTGAATGTAAAGCTGAAGTAATGGATTCTGAAGATACACTATTTATTCTTTATACATCAGGTTCAACAGGTAAACCAAAAGGTGTGCAACATTCTATTGCCGGTTATATGATATTTGCTGAATATACTTTCAAAAATGTATTCCAATATAGTGATGGTGATGTTTGGTGGTGTACTGCTGATATTGGTTGGGTAACCGGTCATTCATATATTGTTTACGGACCGCTATTGGCCGGAGCTACTACAGTTATGTTCGAAGGTGTTCCTACTTGGCCTGATGCGGGAAGATTCTGGGATGTTGTAGATAAATATAAAGTTAATCAATTTTATACTGCACCTACAGCTATTCGTGCTTTGGTTGCTCAGGGAAATGAGTTTGTAACAAGCAAAGACCTTAGTTCTCTTAAGGTTCTTGGTACAGTTGGTGAACCAATTAACGAAGAAGCATGGCGTTGGTATCACGACCTTGTTGGAAAAGGAAGATGCCCGATTGTAGATACATGGTGGCAAACCGAAACCGGTGGAATTATGATAACTCCACTTGCAGGTATTACTCCGACAAAACCTTCATTTGCAACTTTACCTTTACCGGGAATTCAACCGGTAATTGTTGATGCTGAAGGAAAAGAACTTAAAGGAAATTCTGTTGAAGGTAACTTATGTATTAAATTCCCTTGGCCGGGAATGATAAGATCAACTTATGGTGATCACGAAAGATGTCGTCAGGTTTATTTCTCACAATATAAAGGAATGTATTTTACCGGTGATGGTGCAAAACGCGACGAAGAAGGATATTACAGAATTATGGGTAGAGTTGATGATGTAATCAATGTTTCAGGTCACAGAATTGGTACTGCCGAAGTTGAAGATGCAATTAACCAGCATCCAAAAGTAAACGAATCAGCAGTAGTTGGTTATCCTCACGAAATTAAAGGTTCGGGAATTTATGCTTATGTAATTTGTGATGAACTTTCTGAAACTGAAATCGCTAATATCGAAAAAGAAATTAGAGCAACAGTTACAAAACAAATCGGACCAATTGCTAAACCTGACATGATCCAGTTAGTAAGCGGATTGCCCAAAACCCGTTCAGGTAAAATTATGAGAAGGATTTTACGTAAAATCGGTGAAGGTGATGCTACTAATCTTGGTGATACTTCTACATTACTCGATCCGGGTGTTGTTGAAGACATCATTGATGGTGCAAAAGTTGAAGTTAAACGATAGATAATTTCAAAAATATAAAGACATTTTGGGTTTTTATGCCCAAAGTGTCTTTTTTCTTTTAAACTGAACGAAAACTGGAATGCAAATTTCTCTAATTGTAGTTTATTTAAAACCACATAATTAGATTATTATAAATTTGTAAAGTTTATGCGTTTCAGTATGAACAAAAATTATTAACCAAAATAAATTTAATTATGAAAAAAAAAGTTATGAATAGATGGTTAGTTGTAGTTGGAGCAATTCTAATACAATTAGCTTTAGGAGCAATATATGCATGGTCGGTTTTTACACCAAACTTGACTGCTGCAAATGGCGATTACCAATTTACAGCAGGTCAAGCTGCATGGATTTTTTCAGCAGGACTTTTCTTCTTTGCTCTTGTTATGATTTGGGCAGGGAGAAAACTTAATTCTATCGGACCTCAAAAACTTACCATGTTTGGTGGGTTAATTCTTGGGGCAGGATATATTTTAGCTGCATTTTTTGGCGATTCTTTTATTGCTCAATTAATTTTTATCGGAGTTATCGGTGGTTCCGGTATTGGTTTAGCCTATGTTGTACCTATTGCTGTTGGTGTAAAATGGTTTCCTGATAAAAAAGGAATGCTTACAGGTTTAGCAGTTGCAGGATTTGGTTTCGGAGCAACGATCTGGGTTAAATGGGCCGGCTCATGGGGAGGTGGACTTCTCAATAATTTGGAAATATTCGGTTTTGATGGTGTTAGAAGTGTTTTCTTTCTGTACGGAATTATATTTGCCGTTATGGTAATTTTAGGAAGCTTAGTTATGAAAGATCCTCCTGCAGGATGGTTACCCAAAGGTTATACACCGCCTTCTAAATTAAGTGATTCTCCTTCAGGAATGGTGGAGTTTGATTCCAGCGAAATGATTAAAACACCACAATATTATATGTTATTTATAACTTTTGTTTTTTCTGCATTAGCAGGCTTAATGGTTATTTATTGTATAAAATTATTTGGTATTGATTCATTAACTTATGCAAAATTAGGAACTCTTGATCCTTTGAATCCTGAATTCCTGTCAACAAGAGATTGGGCTAGTGCAATTGCAGGTACAGCAATGGCAACTTATGCAATATTAAATGGTTTAGGAAGGATTGTTTGGGGAGTGGTATCCGATAAAATTGGAAGAAAACTATCCATTTTTCTTATGTGTTTGATTCAAGGTGTAATTATGCTTTTCCTCTTCAAATTAGGAGGAACAGTAGTTGGGCTTATTGCAGCATCTGCAATAATAGGATTCAATTTTGGAGGTAACTTCGCATTATTTCCGGCTGCAACAGCCGATTTCTTTGGCAATAAAACAGTAGGAAGAAACTACGGACTTGTATTTTTTGCTTATGGAATTGCAGGAATTGTGGGTCCACAAATTGCAGGATACTTTAAAGATGCTGCAAAAAATGCGATAGACCCATCAGCTTGGTTAACTCCTTTTATTATTGCAGGAGTAGCTTGTTTGTTAGGAGCTTTTATTATTATACTTATGAAATCGCCTAAGAAAGTCTGATAATTATGGTGAAACCTGTTAAAAGTTAGATTATATTTTCAGAAGAATCTAAAAAATTTTTAGAACTCTCCTTTAATAAATCAAAAGCTGATCCCTTATTTTGGGGTCAGCTTTTTTGGTTGATACTAAGCCGAGTAATTCAATTTTGTAATAACATTTTTTCTTATGATTAAGTTTTTAATAAACAATACATTAAGTAATACAGTAGAATAATTTTTAAAAATAATTGAAAAAAAACGGTCACCTTTTGCCTGTTTTCGGAATTAATATGTGTACACATATTAATTTTTATTATTAATTTTAAAACAAATTTTATTATGATGAAGAAAATTACCCTTAGCTTGTTAATAACTACAGCAGTATTATCAGGCATTTTGTTTTACCTTACAAGCTGCCAAAAGCAGCAAGAAACTACCAATCTGCTAAGCCTTATTGATGATAAATCAATAGAGGTAACAGAGCATATATTGGCATTTAAAGCCAAAATGGAATATTACAGGAATAACCCTGATTTGAAAACCGGAGGCGAACTTTATACCGCCGATAGTGCAGTGCTCGAACTTGAATCATTGTTAAATTATAACTTTTGTTATACCGGTATTGAATGCAACAAAAAAATATTTGAAATTTCGGAAGTAACAATGCCATTGGACAAACTCGAAAAAATAAACGATCCCGACCTTATGCAGGTTTATTACGATAAAGTAATTGATACCATTCAGGCACAAATGGGACGGGTGGATTATAAGAACATGAAACTGTTGCTTGTTGACCTCGAAAATACCGGAACAGATAGTAATGGGGATGCAATTGTAAGTGTTGGGGCTTTGATTGGTAATCAACAAACACTCGTGCTACATGATGATAACTGGTGGTATGGAGAAAACATGGGATTATGTGGTACCGGACAGTATGCACC
>DAOVNY010000059.1 GCA_030630005.1 Bacteroidales bacterium
AACAAAAATATTATTGTCGAAAAAGAAATCCTGACAAAAAATCAGCAATACAACGAATATATTTTAATCTCGTTGAGAACAATTTGGGGATGTGATACCGAGCATATTAAAAAAGCATTTGGGGAAAAATATTATGACTTTTTTATCAAGTCATCAAAGAAATTTATCACTAAAAACAAGATCATAAAAAATGAGAATAAGTTTATTTTAAGCGAAGAAGGAAAACTTTTTGCAGACGGGATTGCTGCGGAGATGTTTTTTATTCATCCATTCTCATCTTAACCTTCATATAAACCGGCTGATGATCAGAAAATTCAAAATCAATTGGTATAGTTTTTACCTCCACAACTTCGATGTTTGATGAAGTGAGGAAATAATCAATAAGCGTGGTTTTGGTTTTGCCTTTTGTGTAAGGAATTTTTACACGGCGGTTTGTCGGATAATCGGGGTCATAAGCCCATTTCCAGCCTTCGGGCATAAAATCTTCTTTCATTTGCATAAAAGTTTTCTCAAAAATATCTCCCGACAAAAATTTGTTTGTCTCAAAGTTTGGCGGGTTTTGATTCCAGTCGCCGCCTGCAATTACATAATTTCCTTTTGCGGATTCCTCTAACATATAATTTTTAATAATTTCTAATTCGGCTTTTCTTGGTCCTTCTTTTTTAACAAAAAATGAGTTGTGAGTGTTAATTACAATCAGGTCTTTTTTATTTTTCATTTTATATCTGAAAGATAAAAAACATCTGTCTAACATAAATAAACTATTGAGCCACGATGTTATTAACGGATATGCATAACGGGTTGCCTCTGCCGGATGATATTTCGACAAGGACATAATTCCTCCCCTTACTTTTCCCATAGGTGAAGTTATGGGAACAGGCACAAATTCTACTTCATAATTTTTTGCAAGTACAGAAGTATATCCGGGAAAAACATTGGAAATAATTTCGGTTTGATCAATAAAATAACTTCTTTTAGAATATTCGTCAACTTCCTGTAAAAGAATAAAATCAACACTATCAACCGACATTAATAGTTTTTCCATTCCGTTAAGGTAATTATGAAAAGTGTCTTCGTCCGGTCTTACCATTTTCCCTCCTTCATAAAAGAAATCCATATCCTTTCCAAGTCCACAGTAACCTATATTCCAGCTTATAAATGTTAATTCTTCGGGCATAGAAATATTTTCGGATTTGTTCCCGTTTAACGGAATATTTTCAACTTCATCGGGTTTATAATCTGTAATGGAAATATAGACTACAAAGCACGCAAACAAAATGATAAGGATGGAAATAATTATTCCCGAAATTTTCAAAAATCTTAGTAATATCTTTTTCATATAATTTTATTATTTTTACAAACTTATAAAACAAGAATCAATTTATGCCAATATTAGGATCAATAATTAAGAAAGCTTACGAATTGCGAAATTTTCCAATTGAAAAAAAGAGCAAACAAAACAGTTTTAAAGCTCAGGAAAAATTGTTGGTAAAATTACTTCGAAAGGCACAATATACTGCATTTGGCGAATACTACAACTTCCAGGATATTTTAGCTAAAAAGAATGTGATTGAAGCATTTCAACAAAAAGTTCCTGTTTTCGATTATAATTCGATGTTTAAAAAATGGTGGTATCGTTCGTTGAACGGAGAATCTTATGTGAGTTGGCCGGGCAGGGTAAAATATTTTGCATTAACATCGGGCACTTCAGAGGCTTCAAGCAAACATATTCCGGTTACTTCGGATATGTTGCACGCAATAAAGAAAACTTGTATCAGGCAATTGGTTTCGATGGTTCGTTATGATTTTCCATTAGATTTTTATCATAAAGGGATATTAATGATTGGCGGAAGCACCCACTTAAATTATAACGGAACTTATTATGAGGGCGATCTGTCGGGTATCTCAGCAGGGAATATTCCATTTTGGTTTCAGCATTTTTACAAGCCGGGAAGACGGATTTCAAAGGAACGCGATTGGCAAACAAAACTTGATGAGATTGTTAAAAATGCAAAAAACTGGGACATTGGTGTAATTGTAGGTGTTCCTGCATGGATTCAGATAATTTTGGAAAAGATCATCGAATATTACAATGTTGATACAATTCATGATATCTGGCCGAATTTATCAGTATATGTTCATAGCGGTGTCGCCTTTGATCCATACATAAAAAGTTTTGAAAAATTATTTGCCAGACCTATTTATTATAATGAATCTTATCTCGCTTCAGAAGGTTTTATTGCTCTTCAGATGCAACCAAATAATCGCAATATGCAAATGGTAGTTGATAATGGTTTGTTTTATGAATTTGTTCCTTTTAATGATGATAATTTTGATTCGGAAGGTAATATTATCAGCAATCCCGAAACCTTTACTATTGACGAAGTTGAAGAGAATAAAGAATATGCATTATTACTCTCGACTTGTGCCGGAGCCTGGAGATATTTGATAGGAGATACAATTAAATTTGTTTCAAAAGAATACCACGAAATAGTGGTAACCGGTCGAACCAAACATTTTTTGAGTATTTGTGGAGAACATCTTTCACAGGAAAATATGAACAGAGCTATAAAAATGCTTCAGGATGAACTTAATGTTGAAATTAGTGAGTTTACTGTTGGTGGTATCAAATACGGTTCTTTGTTTGCGCATAAATGGTTCCTTGGTACCAATGATAAAATTGATCCGGCTGTGGCACGAACCAAAATTGATGGTTATCTGAATGCCCTTAACGATGATTACAGGGTAGAAAGATTAGAAGCAGTTAAGGAAGTTTTTGTTGAAATTTATCCATCAGAGGTTTTTTATAACTGGATGGAAGAACATGGAAAAGTTGGTGGAGCTAATAAATTTCCAAGGGTTCTGAAAAATGAAAAATTATCTGAATGGGAAGAATACCTCAAGAAGTATCAGGAAAATAAATAGTAATAAAAATACAATAGAACTTGTACAAAACAATATGATAGTTCCAATTTATGAAGGTGTAATTCTTGGTTTTACTCTGGCATTTTTTTTTGGCTTTGGACCAGCGTTTTTTACTATTATACAAACAAGTATGCACAGGGGATTTTGGTCGGGAGTGATACTTGCTATTGGTGTGTTTTTAAGTGATGTAGCATTAGTAGCTTTGTGTTTCTTTGGCGCCATTAGTATTATTAACAAGCCGGCAAATCATTTAGTTTTCGGAATTATCAGCGGAGCAATTCTTATTATTTTCGGTATTGTAACTTATACCCGAAAAGTTAAAATGCAGGATGAGAATAATAAAGAACCTCAAAACAAACCGGGTCCTGTTACATATTTATTAAAAGGCTTTTTTCTTAATATTGCTAATCCTTTTGTGTGGATTTTCTGGATGGGTGTTGTTGTTGGGATTACTGCAAAATATAGCGATGATATCTCTTTTCTTGTTTTGTTTTTCTCAACTACTTTAATAACGGTTTTATTTACTGATATTCTTAAATGTTTTGGCTCTTATAAGATAAAGAAATTTATGACTACAAAAATAATGGAAGTGATAAACAAGATAGCGGGTGTAGGTTTAGTGATTTTTGGAGTATTTTTGATTGCAAGAGTGATTTTTAACTGAACGAAAACCGGAACTTATATGGTAAAGACTTTTTCAACACATATTGTTAAAATCGGAAATGTTCAAATTGGCGGCAACAATCCGATAAGGATACAATCCATGACCAATACCGACACAATGGATACGCTTGCTACTGTGGAGCAATCAATACGGATGATAAAAGCAGGATGCAAACTTGTGAGGATTACTGCTCAAAATGTTAAAGCTGCCGAAAATCTTAAGAATATTCAAACTGAATTAAGAAAAAGAGGATACACAACTCCTTTAATTGCCGACATTCATTTTAATCCAAAAGCTGCTGAAACTGCTGCCCACATTGTTGAAAAAGTAAGAATTAATCCCGGAAATTATATTGATAAAAAATCGAATAAAAATTATACGGAAATCGAATACCGGCAAGAATTAGAAAATATCAAAAAACGATTATTGCCACTTCTCGAAATATGCAAAGAAAACGGAACTGCAATAAGAATTGGTGTAAACCATGGCTCCTTGTCGGATAGAATTTTAAACAGATATGGCAATACACCTGAGGGAATGGTGGAATCAGCAATGGAATTTGCCAATATTTGTAAATCATTTGGTTTTGAAAATCTTGTTTTATCATTAAAATCAAGTAATGCCAGGGCAATGATAAATGCCAATCGTTTGATGGTTGAACGTATGATTACCGAAGGTTTAAATTATCCATTACATCTTGGAGTTACCGAAGCCGGAGGAGGAGAAGATGGTCGCATAAAATCTACGGTAGGAATTGGAACTTTATTAAAAGAAGGAATTGGAGATACTATCAGAGTTTCACTAACCGAAGACCCTGAATTTGAAATACCGGTAGCGAGAAAAATTATAAAGTTCAGCAAAACAGTTTCTAAACCTGAATTTTTTCTCATCAGAAATTTTAAAGATTACAAGCACCCATTAGTGATTTCCGAATCACAAAATACAAAAGCCGATTTATTTGTAAATAATGATGGACTTACAGATAAATCAGGAAATCAATATCCGTTAGTAAAAACTGATAAAAATCTAATAAAAAATCCTGAAGATATTGTTGTTGTTAAAAACGCATACAAAAATCTTAACAAAGAAGATTTTTTAATAAAATCCACACTTGATTATTCATGTCCACTGCTTGATGGTTTATGTCAAGGAATATGGTTAGATACCGATGATACTATTTCGGATAAAGATACTGTGCAAACTGCTTATGATATTTTACAGGCAACAGGAGTCAGAATCAGCAAAACAGAATTTATTGCCTGTCCTTCTTGCGGAAGAACACTTTTTAATATTCAGAAAACTCTGGAAAAAATCAGTAAAGAAACCAAACATTTAAAAGGCTTGAAAATTGCTGTGATGGGTTGTATAGTTAATGGTCCGGGTGAAATGGCAGATGCAGATTACGGCTATGTTGGAGCAGGAAAAGGGAAAATTACTCTTTACAAAAAACAAGAAGTGATAAGAAAAAACATAGAAGAAGAAAAAGCTGTTGAAGCCTTAATTGAGCTAATAAAAGAAAACGGAGATTGGGTTGAAAAGGAAGATTAGCATATAATTTATTTGTCGTTTTTCCTTATCCGGGAACTTTATTCACGATCAGCTTAACACTTTTCGGGACAACTTCAAAATGCAGAGGAGAATGACCCAGCGATTCGCCATCGGTTTCGAGCAAACTTAGATGTTTAGGTTGGGAAGTTACAGTAATTTCTTTTCCGGTAAAAGTTTCAATTTCCGGCAATTTTATAAATGATCCGTCATACATGTGCGGTAAATTTTTTATCACTCTAAACTTTGTAGTTTTTTTAATGAGGGTAATATCATAAATGCCATCATCAGGTATTGCATTTGGAAGTTGCATTATTCCCCCGCCATTATATTTACAAATGCCAATACTTAAACTAAAAACAACACCGTTAAAAACAATTTTATCATCAATAGTAATTTTTAAAAACAGGTTTTTATATTGAAATAAACCGGTAACAAGATTAAATAAATAGGCAAAAGGACCACCTTTCTTTTTTTCTTTCATGGCATTGGTTTTTATTGCCACGAGTGCATCGTAACCCATGCCTGCAATATTTACAAAGTATCTTTTTTTGCTATTTCCGTTTTCGTCGTATGTAACAAGTCCAGCATCCTGCACAAAAGTTTTTCTTTTTTTAATTATCTCAATAGCCTTTTTATATTCAGATGAAATTTTGTAAGTCCTTGCCCAATCATTACCTGTTCCAACCGAAATCATTCCTAATGTAATTTCCGTTGTAGGATATTTTTTCTGAAGAAAAATTCCATTTACTACTTCGTTCATAGTGCCGTCACCGCCAACAGCTATAATGTTTTTATATCCTTTTTCAATATATTTTTGAGTTAATTCGATTGCATGATATTTTCGTTTTGTAAAAATACGTTCATAATCAAATCCTGCATTATAAAGAAGCTCAGTGATTTCGTCCCAATCTTTCTCAATTTTTCTTCTCCCTGCATTAGGGTTAACTATAATAAGCCATTTTTTCTCATGTGAAGATGTGTTATTTTTTTTCAAAATTTACCCCCTTTTTCTTGTTTAATTTTTTTAATTTTAAATATTTCAGATATGTTGTACGGGCAGCAAGTTTACAAATTATATATCCCTGCCTGCCATCCAAAAATCCACGATAAAAGAAATAATTTCTAATAAATTTTAATATTGGAGAAAAAATAATTTTAAAAATATTAGTTTTTTTTCCACTTTGAAATAATGCTTTTGCAGCAATATCCGAAAAGACTTCCACCCTCTTTAAATGCTCCTCAATAGTATAATATGAGTAATGAAGAATATCTCCTTTTAAATGAGCGGTTTTTATTTTTGTATTTTGAATAAATTTATCATGAGGATTAATACCTCCCCATTTGCCGGAATCAGATTTAAACAAACGAAGTTTTTTATCCGGATACCAGCCGCTGTGTTTTATCCATTTACCGCAATAATTTGTAAGGCGGTTCATGGTATATCCGTTATATTTTAATTTCTTTTTTTCTTCTAAAATTGAATTTTTCAGTTCTTCGGATAAAGCTTCATCTGCATCAAGTGAGAGAATATAATCGAATTTTGTATGCGGCTGTGCATAATTTTTTTGTTCTATATATCCTAAGAATTTTTGTTTGATGAATTTAACATCAAACTTTTTACATATTTCTTCTGTCCGGTCTGTCGAAAAAGAATCCACTACAACAATTTCATCAGCAACATCTTTTACCGAATCCAGACACCTTTCGATGTTTTTTTCTTCGTTATATGTAATTATTAAAACTGATAATTTATCCATTATAAAATTTTCAGAATTTCCAAAAGTAAGGAAATTATGATAAAAGAAGTATTTTAATGTCAAAATGTATTATTAGGTGCTTTTTAAATATTAGTCATCCGATAGGAATTAATTTTTTCCAAAAAAAAACCACCCTTTTGAGGTAGCCTTTTCATTTTTTTCAAACTCTAAATAGAGCCACTATATAACATTGAGTTTTTTTCCGACTTTAGTAAAAGCAGCAATACATTTATCAAGATGTTCTCTTTCGTGTCCTGCTGAAAGTTGTACTCTAATTCTTGCTTGTCCTTTAGGAACAACAGGATAATAGAATCCTATTACATAAATTCCTTCTTTAAGAAGTTCGGTTGCCATTTCCTGTGAAAGTTTAGCATCATAAAGCATAACTGCACAAATAGCAGATTTTGTAGGTTTAATATCAAAACCGGCAGCTTTCATTTTTTCAACAAAATAGTCGGTATTTTTATGTAATTTATCTTGTAATTCTGACGTCTCAGCCATCATATCAAACATTTCGATACCTGCATTTGCAACCATAGGAGGAATTGAATTTGAGAATAAATATGGACGAGAGCGTTGACGTAAAATCTCTATAATTTCTTTTTTACCGGTTGTAAAACCACCGATAGCACCACCGAAAGCTTTTCCGAGAGTTCCCGTAATAATATCAATTTCGCCGCGAACATTAAAAAGTTCAGTAACACCACGTCCTGTTTCTCCAACAACACCGGCTGAATGACATTCGTCAATCATAACCATAGCATCATATTTTTTTGCTAATTCGTTGATTTTGTCTATTGGAGCCACATTACCGTCCATTGAAAAAACTCCGTCAGTAACAATAATTCTAAAACGCTGTGCCTGAGCTTCTTTAAGTTTCTCTTCAAGATCAGCCATATCAGCATTAGCATAACGATATCTTTGTGCTTTGCATAAACGAACACCATCAATGATAGAAGCATGATTTAATGAATCGGAAATAATAGCATCTTCGGCAGTAAGAAGAGGTTCAAAAAGTCCTCCGTTAGCGTCAAAACATGCAGCATAAAGAATTGTATCTTCAGTTCCGAAAAATTCTGCTATTTTTGCTTCAAGGGTTTTGTGTAAATCCTGAGTTCCGCATATAAAGCGAACAGAAGACATTCCATAACCGTGTGTTTCCAGACCTTTTTTTGCAGCTTCAACTAATCTTGGATGATTTGATAATCCAAGATAATTGTTTGCACAGAAATTTAAAACTTTATCTCCTGTGCTAACAGCAATATCAGCTTTTTGAGGTGTTGTAATAATACGTTCGCTTTTGTATAAGCCGGCTTCTTTAATATCGGCAATTTCTTTTTGTAAGTGTTCTTTAATTTTACCGTACATAATTTATTTATTTTGAATGATTATTTTTTTGTTTTAAGCGGGGCAAAGATAAAATAAATTGATTATCTATCGTTAATTATTTAACAATAATTGTTTGCTGATAAGATTTATTTTAAAAAAAGTTTACTTTTGCCGCAAATAATTAACATAAATAAAATATTATAATATAATGAAAAAAATACTTATTATAGGTGCTGTTGGACAAATTGGTTCCGAATTAACACTTGCTTTAAGAAATATTTATGGCAATGAAAATGTTATTGCTTCAACAAGAAAAACTCCTCCTTCCGACAAAGTAAGAGAGTCTGGTCCTTTTGAGTTTTTTGATACAACAAACAAAGATGATTTACTCAAAGTTTGTAAAAAGTATGAAATTGATGCTATTGTAAATATGGCTGCAATATTATCTGCTGTTGGAGAAAAATATCCAATGTTAGCATGGGATGTTAATATGAATGGATTGATTAATGTATTGGAAGTTGCTGTTGAATTGAAGATGAAACAAGTTTTAATTCCAAGTTCAATTGCTGTTTTCGGACCCGGAACACCTCTTGATTGCGCTCCACAGGAAACTGTACTTAAGCCAACAACGATGTATGGCGTTACTAAGGTAGCAGGCGAATTATTATGCGATTATTATGTTCAAAGATTTGGACTTGATATTCGTGGATTAAGATATCCAGGAATTATCAGTAATGAAACTTTACCCGGTGGCGGAACAACAGATTATGCAGTAGCAATTTATTATGATGCTGTTAAATACGGAAAATATACTTGTTTTGTAAAAGAAGATACAAAATTACCAATGATGTATATGCCTGATTGTTTAAAAGGAACTATTGATTTAATGCAAGCAGATTTTTCAAAATTAAAACATCATAGTGATTTTAATCTTGGAGCAATGAGTTTTACAGTTGGCGAAATGGCAGATTCAATTAAAAAATATATTCCGGATTTTGAAATTACTTATGAGCCGGATTTCAGACAAGCAATTGCTGATTCGTGGCCGGATGCAGTTGATGATAGCGCAGCAAAAGAAGAATGGGGTTGGAAACCAAGCTATGATTTAGATACAATGACACAAGATATGCTTAAAGTTATTGGCGAAAAACATAAGAAAGGTTTGATATAAAATAATTTAATCAATTGAAATATACAGGCAGTCAGGAAATTCTCTTGACTGCCTTTTTTTTGTAATTTTGTAAAAAATGTAATTATGAAAATTGCTTCACTTGTTTCGGGAGGAGTTGACAGTTCGGTTACTGTTCATATTTTGAAAGAACAGGGTTTTGATCCAACTATCTTTTACATAAAAATAGGAATGGAAAATGAACCCGGTTATGTCGATTGTCCGGCTGAAGAAGATATTGAGATCACTTCTTACATCGCAAAAAAATACGGATGTAAACTCGAAATAATTTCTTTACAGGAAGAATACTGGGACAGGGTAATTGATTATACAATTCAATCTGTAAAAAAAGGACTTACACCCAACCCTGATGTAATGTGTAATAAACTTATTAAATTCGGGAGCTTTGAAGATAAATACGGAAAAGATTTTGATAAGATCACTACCGGGCATTATGCAAGTATTATTGAAAAAGACAATGTAAATTATCTTGGAACTGCCGTCGACAAAAGAAAAGACCAGACATATTTTCTCGGACAAATAAATCAAAAACAAGTAAATAAATTAATGTTTCCAATAGGCGGGCTTATCAAAAGTGAAGTTAGAGAGATAGCTGAGAAAATAAACCTGCCAAGTGCTCACCGACCCGACAGTCAGGGAATTTGTTTTTTGGGCAAGATAAATTATAATGATTTTATCAAAAGATATATTGGCGAAAAGAAAGGAAAAATTATTGAACTGGAAACCGGTAAAATTTTGGGAACTCACAATGGCTATTGGTTTCATACAATCGGTCAACGGCGTGGACTTGGATTAAGTCAGGGACCATGGTTTGTTGTGAAGAAAGATACAAACGAAAATATAATTTATGCTTCGCAGGGTTACGATCCGGCTGCTCAATATGAAGATGAAATCCTTCTTGCCGACTTTCATTTTATAAACGAAAAAGCTGATAAAGATTATTCATCACCACAAAAAATAAAATTCAAAATCCGGCATACTCCTGAATTTACCTCAGGAACAATGATCAAAAAAAATGATATTTATAAAATAAAATCTGATGTAAAAATTGCAGGCGTTGCTGCCGGACAATTTGGAGTGATCTATAATGAAGAAGAAAGCATTTGCCTCGGAAGTGGGGTAATTTGTAATGATTTGGTATAACTGAATTGCAAACGCTGATTTTTAAAATTCAATCTTAAATCATTATTCGTTAATCGATATTCATTATTCCGTTTTTCACATTCTGAATTTCGAACTCCGAACACTGATTAACGATGTATGATTTTTTTTCAAAATTTTTGCATAACTTTAGGCATTTTAGGCACTTCAAATACCGGGCTTTGCCCGAGCATCCACGAAGCTTTGCTTCGGGACTTTAGGCACTAATTAATTATATAAAATAGATTATGGAGAATTTTACAGCATATAATCCAACCAAATTACATTTTGGGAAAGATGTAACGGATAATTTAGGAAAGACAATTGAAAAATTCGGTAAAAAAGTTTTGCTTGTTTACGGTGGCGGATCAATAAAAAATAACGGCATTTATGATAAAATGATCCGTCAACTGAAAAGTGTTGATGCCAGAGTTTTTGAATATCATGGAATAAAGCCAAATCCAATTTTTGAGGATGTTGATACAGCAGCAAAACTTGGCAGAGATAATAATGTTGATGTTATACTTGCTGTTGGTGGCGGGAGTGTTATCGATTCGGCTAAGATAATTTCAATTACTATTCCTGTAAAACATTCTTCGTGGGATTTTTATAAAGGAAAAGCAGAACCAAAAAGTGCAATTCCTTTGATTTCCGTTCTTACGCTTGCTGCAACAGGTACCGAGATGAATCCATTTGCTGTACTTCAAAATAACAATACAAAAGAAAAGCTTGGTTGGGGGCATAAATTACTTTTTAACAAACACTCTTTTCTCGATCCTCAGTTCACTTTTTCGGTTCCCCGAAATCAAACTGCTTATGGAATAGTTGACCTGATAGCTCATTGTCTCGAAGCATATTTCGGAGGAGGAGAGGCTACTTTATCCGACCGTTTCGTTTTTTCTATTATCAATGAAGCAATTGAATACGGACCAAAACTTCTTGATGATCCTAAAAATTATGAGCTAAGGGCAAAAATTATGTATGCCGCAACAGCAGCTTTGAACGGATTAACATTTAATGGGAGAAAATACGGCGATTGGGGAGTGCATTCCATTGGACATGAACTTTCGCTTTTGTATGATATTCCGCATGGTGCTTCACTTTCAATAGCTTATCCTGCTTGGATGAAACACTTTTCAAACATTATCCCCGAAAGGATAATTAAATTAGGTAAAAACGTTTTTAATACAAACACAACAGAAAAAACCATTTCTGCTTTTGAATCATTTTTCAAATCATTGAATTGCCCGATACTTTGTCAGGATGCCGGAATAACTAAAGACAAAAAACCTGAAATCATTAAAAACATGGCGGTGAATAATGTTTCCGGTGCAAACCTTAAAATGACGGAAAAGGATCACATTGAAATAGTGGAATTGATTTTTTAGGTCTTATTTTAAAATGCCGGTTTAGGAAAATGTATTTCTCATTAAAATTGCTGTAACTAATCAGTCAACGAACAAGCGAACATGTAAAATTCAAAAAATAACTGTAATATTGGCAAACCAAGGAAGTAAGCCGATAAAGCACTAGTGCTTTAACTTGCAAGTTTCTGCCTGTATTTTGCAGCATCAAAAGTCCAATTAATTGGCTTGCTTAATATATTGTTGTAATAACAGATAAAATCAGAGATTTGTTCTTCTAAGTTATTAACTGAA
>DAOVNY010000213.1 GCA_030630005.1 Bacteroidales bacterium
AAGGATACACCGACAGATTTTCTGAAAATGATATAAAAAAAATCAAATCTCACAAACCGGATTTTATTCTCAGGTTTGGATTCAATATTATTCGAGGCAAAATTTTAAATTCAGCAAAATTTGGTGTTTGGTCATTCCATCATAGCGATGAAAATAGATATCGCGGAGGTCTTTCGAGTTTCTGGGAAATTTACAAAAAAGACCATGTCAACGGTGTTGTACTTCAAAAACTTACCGATAAACTGGATGCAGGAATAATTCTTAAAAAGGGATATTACAAAACTATAAATCACTCACATTCGGCTAATATCGACCAAATATATTATGAAAGCGAAAAGTTTCCGTTACAGGTTTGTAAAGACCTGATAAATGGAATTGACAATCAATTTCCGAGCCATACCAAAGCTCCTGTTTTTCATGTTCCGGGTAATTTTAAAATGATTTATTTCCTTTTAAAAATATTAAAAAACAAAATACATTTTCACTTAATCGAGCTATTTCTTATTGAAGATTGGAATACTGCAATAATTGATCAATCACTTGAAAACATTCTGAAAAACAATTTATTAAATACAGACAAGCTGAAAATCCGGTGGTTGCCAAAACCAAAAAATCGAATATTTTCGGCTGATCCATTTATCTTTACAGATAAAAACGGAAATTCAAATCTACTTTACGAAGATTATGATTATCGCGCAAGAAAAGGCAAAATCTCATCAACAATCATAAATAATGAAAACAAAACTTCTGTTGCGATAGAGGAAGATTTTCATCTTTCATTTCCCTTTATTCTGAATCACAATAATAATATTTACTGCATCCCCGAAAGTTTTGAGAAAAATCAGATCAGACTTTACAAACTTGACGAGACAAGCAATAAATTTCAATTTATCAAGCCACTCATAGAAAATACTGCTGCCGTTGATCCTATTTTATTTAAACACAAAAATTTGTGGTGGTTGTTTTTTACAAAAAAAGATTTGCCAAGTGTGAATTTATACGCTTATTATTCAAAAGAATTTGATGGCAATTTTAAAGAACACAAAAACAACCCGATAAAAATCGACATCAGATCATCACGTTCTGCAGGTGCTCCGTTTTATTTTAATGGCATGTTTTGCAGACCGGTTCAGGATTGTGCAAAAACTTATGGCGATAAAATCCATATCAACAAAATTGAAAAATTATCGCCAACTGAGTTCAGCGAAAAAACAATTGAAACAATAATGCCAGTTGAAAACTCAAAATTCTGCAAAGGCATTCATACGATTAATTCGGATGGAAAATATACAGTAATTGACGGAAAACGATTTATCTTTATCGGCGAAAATTTTGTTTTTCAGTTAAAACGAAAACTATATAAGTTGATTCAAATCAAGACAATTAAATGATTAAAAAAATAATCGGTACAACGGGAGCCAGATTTTTCAGTGCTTTTCTCACATTTGTCATACTTTGGATAATCACAAATTATCTTGGCAAAGAAGGTCTGGGAACTATCAGTCTTATCATTCTGGATATTTCGATTATTTTATTGCTAAATGATTTTATCGGCGGCAGCGCATTAGTTTATTATACGCCGCGCCGCAATGTTTCCAAGCTCCTAACTATCTCTTACACATGGGCTTTTATTGTCATATTAATATTTTTTGGGATATTCCGGCTAATTAGTCTGTTCCCACTAATTTACGCTACTATTATTCCGCCGGGCTTTGAATATCACATACTTGCACTTGGACTTCTGAACACCCTGAGTTTTATTAATTTGAATATCCTTGTCGGGAAGGAAAACATCAAAATGTACAATTCAATTTTTGTTATTCAAATCATCAGTTTGTTTCTTTCGCTTGTATTTTTCATTTTAATCATCAACAAAGTTGAAGTAATTTCCTATGTGTATTCTTTGTACATTTCACAAAGTATTTCTTTTCTCCTTGGCGTTTTATGTCTGAAAAAACATTTCAAATTCAAAGACCACGACCATATTTTTGTATTAATAAAAGAGATTTTAAACTATGGTTCCATGACTCAGTTTGCAAATATTATCCATCTAACAAACAAACGATTAAGCTTTTATATAATCAGATCATTTATTGGAATTGGCTCACTTGGGATTTACTCTGCCGGAGTTCAACTATCCGAAGGTTTAAGACTGATTGGACAAAGTATTTCCATTGTGCAGTTTGCCCGCATCTCGAATACAACTGATATGGATTATGCTAAAAAACTGACTTTGCAATTATTAAAATTCACAACCTTAATTACTGCATTTTGCATGATAATTCTTCTTCTTATCCCGACCGATGTTTTTGAATATATTTTCAGCAAGGACTTTGGAGATATTCGTCCTGTAATGTTTAGTTTAAGTATTGGAGTAGTTGCAATAGCCGCATCAATGATTTTGGGTCACTATTTTTCAGGAACGGGAAAACCAAAATATAACGCCATTGCGGCAAGCATAGGACTTGTGTTTACATTAATATTTGCATTTATTCTGATTCCGAAATACGGAATAATTGGGGCAGGAATTACTGCAACTCTCGCTTATTCGGCAACTGCAGCTTATCAACTTTTTATCTTTGTCAGGATAACCAAATTAAAACTTCCTGAGTTTTTACTCACAAAAAATGATATTAAATTTTTTATTTCCGAATTAAAAAAAATAAAATCACTGAGGACAATTAAAACAAAAATTGAAAAGATTATTTCAAAGATTATTTTAAGATTGACAAGAGATGTACGTCATTTAAAAAAAGGGATTAAATGTAACTACGAATGGCATGGAAATGATTATGGAGGATTTTATGTTTGCCCCGACTTACTAAATAAGAATTCCATTATATATTCATTTGGGATAGGAGAAGATATTTCATTTGACGAATCTATACTTAAAAAATATGGATGTAAAAGTTTTGGATTTGACCCGACTCCACAATCAATAAATTGGCTTAAGCATCAGGTTTTACCGGATAATTTTTCTTTTTACCCTTTTGGGATCAGTAATAAAACTGAAGTTGCAAATTTTTACTTTCCCATAAATCCAGAGCATATTTCGGGCAGTTCAATAAAACATAGTAATGTTACAAAAAAACGTATTGTTAAAGTACAAATGAAATCTATTGATGACATTATTAATGAACTGAAACATAAACAAATTGATGTATTAAAAATGGATATAGAAGGCTCGGAATATGAAATTATTGAAAGCATTTTGAATACAGAAATTAATATTGATCAGATTTTAATAGAATTTCATGATCAGTTTTTTGAAGATGGAATAATAAAAACAAAAAAAGCGGTAAAAATGCTGCAAGAAAATGGGTATGAAATTTTTGCTGTCTCCGACTCTTATGACGAAGTTTCTTTTATTAGAAAAGATGCACTGTAACTAAGTCGGCTGCTGGATTCTTGACACAAACCCTCTAAGCGCCTTAGAGGCGCTCAGAGGATGACTTGATATATGGCTTCAAGATTTTATTGTTTCATGGTTTCACTGTTTTATATTTCGAGTATCCAGTGTCCAGAATCCAGTATCCAGTATCCAGCATCAAGTTGAGTAAAAGATGTTTTTTGCAAAAATCTCGTTTTACAAATACAATCAATCCCTCCAACCACTTAGAGCAATGCTAAAAAGATATTAACAGAAGGTATTTGATAAAAAAAGTAAT
>DAOVNY010000188.1 GCA_030630005.1 Bacteroidales bacterium
CTCTAAAGCCTTGATAAAAAACTATTAAATAAAATAATAATGGATCAATACAAGCAAATATTAAAGAAATACCTTCCTGAAAAAACTATTGATACAATTATTGAGTGGATTATAAATGAAAAAATTTATTTGCGAATTTCGAGATCACGCACAACCAAACTGGGGGATTTTAGACCGGCTTCAAAATATCAGCCCCATAAAATATCTGTTAATCATGATTTGAATAAATATTCGTTTTTGATAACACTTGTACATGAAATTGCTCATTTACTGGTTTGGAACAAACACAAAAGAAAAGCTAAACCTCATGGTATTGAATGGAAAACAGAATTTTATTATTTGATGAATAATTTTTTGAATAAGAATATTTTTCCTGAGGATGTTGAAGAAACATTACAAAATTATTTAAAAAACGCAAAAGCTGCAAGTGGCTCAGACCTTAAATTAACAAGGTGTTTACAAAAATATAATGATAATCCCCAACAACTTGTATTGGAAAACATTCCTCATGATTCTGTGTTTCAAATACAAAACGGGAAAATTTTTACGAAAAAAGAAAAAGTAAGAAAACGATATAAATGTATCTGCATGACAAGTAAACGAATATATCTAATCAATCCTCTTGTAAATGTTACTCCTTTGAAAGAATAAAAGAATATATAGATGAAATCTTGCTCCTGACGATTTCTTATCAAATTATCAAATACTGAGTTTTCGTGCAAACACTATTTGTTCACAAACTCAAGTACCGAATCAGTGATATACTTCAGTTGCTCATCATCAAGTTCGGTATGCATTGGTAACGAAATTACCCTTTCGCTTAAATCTTCAGTAACAGGAAAATCCCCTTTTTTGTATCTTGTATCCTGATATGCTTTTTGGAAATGCAAAGGAACAGGATAATAAATCATAGCAGGAATACCTTTTTTATTCAGAAACTCTTGAAGTTCTTTTCTGTTAATATCTTTTGTTACCAAAGTGTATTGATGAAAAACATGAGTTGACTTTTTAAATTTAATAGGAGTAATTAACTTTGAATTATTTGCAAATGCCGAGTTATAAAATTCAGCAGCTTTGTTTCTTGCTTCGGCATATTCATCAAGATGTTTTAGCTTGATATTCAGAATAGCTGCTTGAATACTGTCAAGCCTTGAATTTACACCAATATGATCGTGATAATATCTTACGGTCATTCCGTGATTTACAATACTTCTTGATTGTTTTGCCAGATCATCATCATTTGTAAAAATCGCACCACCATCGCCATAAGCTCCAAGATTTTTTGACGGAAAGAAAGAAGTACATCCGATATGTCCTATAGTTCCCGCTTTCTTTTTTGAATTGTCATCAAAAATATAATCAGCACCTATTGCCTGACAAGCATCTTCAATCACAAACAGATCATTGTCTTCGGCAATTTTCATTATTTCATCCATGTTAGCACATTGTCCGAAAAGATGAACAGGGACAATAGCTTTTGTTTTGGGAGTGATGGCTTTTTTGATAGCTTCGGGGTCAATATTAAAAGTATCAGGTTCTACATCAACTAAAACGGGTGTTAAACCGAGAAGAGCAATAACCTCAGCTGTTGCAATAAAAGTAAAAGAAGTTGTAATAACTTCATCACCGGGTTTAAGTCCAAGTGCCATCATAGCAACCTGAAGCGCATCAGTTCCGTTTCCGCATGGAATTACATGCTTAACACCCAAATATTTTTCAAGATTATCCTGAAATTCTTTTACAGCAGGTCCGTTTATAAATGAAGTTGTTTCAATTACTTCGTTAATAGCAATATTTACTTCGTCTTTTATCTTCGCATACTGACCTTTAAGGTCAACCATTCTGATCTGTTTCATATTTGTATTTCGTAATTATTTTTTTGTCTAATGATTGGCAAAGGTAAATGTTTTGTTGCTAATTATAATCAATTACAATTTTCCATTCTGATTATACTCAATTAACTATCTTTGCGTTAATTTAAGGTTATGAAAAAGATGAAAATATTTTTATTAATACTTTGTTTGGGATTAATTTATAATCAGGTATCTGCACAAGCAAGCATGCAGGATTCTTCCATTTACACAACAATGTTTACCGGTTTTTACGGTTATCAGTTTCCCGGGGGTGACCTTGCTGATCGATTTGGAAGCAATTCGGTAATAGGAGTAAGTTATTTAGTTAAAAATGATAACAACTGGATATATGGCTTAGAGTTCGATCATCTTTTTGGTAGTGATGTTAAAATTGGAGATAATCTTTTTACAGAAATTTCAACTCCTGATGGTGAAATAATTGACGGCAATGGTATTTATGCAAACATTCAATTGTTTGAACGTGCTTATAATACATCTGTTAAAGCAGGGAAAATGTTTCATGTTTGGGGTCCAAATCCTAATTCGGGTTTGGTGATACTTGGAGGTCTGGGATATTTAACTCATAAAATCAGGATTGATGTTGAAAACAACACAGCTCCTCAATTAGCCGGAGATTATAAAAAAGGTTACGACAGATTTACAAGTGGAATCGCGGTAAGCGAATTTTTCGGTTATATGTATATGGGAAATAATCGTAAAATAAATTTCTATGCGGGTTTTGAATTTATTCAGGCAGCGACAAAATGCCGTCGCGACTATAATTTTGATGAAATGAAAGGGGAAGATAAAAATCGCCTTGATTTGCTATTCGGGATTAAAGCAGGCTGGATAATCCCGTTATATAAGCGTGCACCGGAGAAATATTATTATTACTAAATTATGTCATTTTTCTACAACTTCTTTATACATTTATATTATTTCGCAATTTTAATTGCAAGTGCTTTTAACAAAAAAGCAGCATTGTGGATTATTGGCAGGAAAAATATATTCAATAAACTAAAATCAAGCATTTCCCCTGATGATAAAATTGTCTGGTTTCATGCTGCTTCACTTGGGGAATTTGAACAAGGAAGACCTGTACTGGAAGCGTTTAAAAAGAAATTTCCCGAATATAAAATATTGCTGACTTTTTTTTCTCCTTCCGGTTATGAAATAAGGAAAAACTACAAAGAAGTTGATTATGTGTTTTATCTTCCATTAGATACATTTTTTAATGCAAGAAAATTTATTGAAATAGTAAGACCTTCCAAAGTCTTTTTTATCAAGTATGAATTTTGGTTTAACTATCTCAAAGCCTTGAAAAAAGCAGAAATTCCGGTATATTTCATTTCAAGTGTTTTCAGAAAAGAACAGCATTTTTTTAAATGGTACGGAGTCTGGTTTAGAAAACGATTAAAGTCAATTACTTACTTTTTTGTTCAGAATGAAAAATCAAAAACCCTGCTGAACACAATTGGATTAACGAATGTAATTGTAAGTGGCGACACCCGTTTCGATCGGGTGCAAGACCTTGCAAACGAAAGCAAAGAATTTCCACTAATTGAAAAATTCAAAAACGGGAATTCACTTTTTATCGCGGGCAGCACTTGGGCACCCGACGAAGAAATTGTTTTTAATCTTATCAATAAAAAAAATAAAAAGCTTAAATTTATTATTGCACCCCACGAAACCAACGAAGACAGAATTAATTCTATCTGTAAAATTAAAAAAGATAAAACAATAAAATTTTCGGAACTAACTTCAGATAATCTTCAGGAAGACAAAATTTTAAATGCTGAAATTTTGGTTATCGACAGTATCGGGATTTTAAAACATCTGTACAAATACGCAACTATAACTTATATCGGTGGTGGTTTTGGTGTTGATATTCATAATATTCAGGAGCCGGTGAGCTTTGGAAAGCCTGTGATTTTTGGTCCAAAATATCATAAGTTTGAGGAAGCAGTTGATCTTGTAAAACTCGGTGGTGCTTTCAGTATCACAAATCAAGATGAATTATTCGAAATATCTGAAAAACTTCTCAGCGATAAAAGTTACTATACTAAATGTTCAGGCATCTGTAAAAAATATATTACTTCAAAGATCGGGGCTACTGAGAAAATATTGGATAATATTGATTAGTAAAAAAACAGTTTTTTTTGTTTTGGGCTAAAGCCCTTATATTAATATAGGATACTTATTTCCACGCCCTAAAGGACGTGGCAATTCAAAAGACTGCAAATTTTAAAAGACTACAAATTCAATGAATTACCCTGCCATTTATGGCAGGGGTAAAAAGAACTTTAGTAATTTAAAGGACTTTAGTCCTTAAATTCTAAATCCAAAAACAATCTGTGAATCTGTGGCTTATTTTTTGCCACAGATTCACAGATTAATCCCAAACTTAAAAACAAAAATCCAAAATTGTATTAATCCTCGTCAAATTTATATATAACTATTCCTCCGAATTTATTAATTTTGCCATCCTAAAAAATAAAAAATCTTATGATAAGAAAAGTAAATAAAATAAATCCAACTGACAATGTTGTGTTTTTAATTTCAGATATTAAAGACCTTGACGGGAAATATTTTTCCGAAAAGGAAATAAAATATATCAAATTACAAAACTCCAAAAATAAAAAGGAACTGATATCATTTAACAGAATTGATAATTGGTTGTTTGTTCAGTTTATTGCAAAAGAAAAACAAGAGTTCAAAAAG
>DAOVNY010000075.1 GCA_030630005.1 Bacteroidales bacterium
ACTTTCACCGGTTTAAAATCTCTAAAATTAAAAGAAACCGATCGAATAAAAGCCTTAACAAACGAACTAAGAAAGATCAATTATCTTTTCGAAGAACAATCAGAAAACAAGTGGAAATTATTTCCTGATAAAGTCCGTGATGAGAAAGAAAAATCGGAAATAAAGAAATTCAAAACATATAACGATCATCGCATGGCAATGGCATTTGCACCTTTGGCAATCAGTAAAGGAGAAATAATTATTGAAAATCCTGATGTTGTCATCAAATCATATCCCGGATTTTGGGATAATTTGAGATTGGTTGGATTCATAATTGAAAATATTAAATAATATGACACCTAAAATCCGCAAGTATTTTTTTGTTAGCTGCTAATATCGCAAATTTTACTTCACTCATTTGAGTTTATTTTATTATTATTTGCGCATTAGCGGCTATTTATTTTATCAAAATTGCACCAGATTCACAGATTAAGAAAATCCTCCAGATTTTTAAAATCTGGAGGATTTGGCAAATAATTGTTACTTTTGCATAAATTTTAAAATCGCATATATAAAATAATGACCGTAGATATTTTCATCCCATGCTTTATTGATCAGGTTTTTCCGGAAACAGGATTTAATATGATCAAAATACTTGAAAAATTTAATGTAGAAGTTCATTACAACGATAATCAAACCTGTTGCGGACAAATGGCTTTTAACAGTGGATTTTGGGATGAGGCAAGAGCCATGGGTGCAAAATTTATAAAAGACTTCCCGAATAACCGCCCTATTGTTGGTCCATCAGCTTCGTGCACAGGTTTTGTGAAAAACTATTACTCTGAGCTTTTTTATAATTCTTCGCTTCATATTGAATACAAACGACTTCAAAAATATATTTTTGAATTTACTGATTTCATGGTTAATGTTTTGAAAGTTGAAGATGTGGGAGCTACCTTCAATGCAAAAGTTACATATCACGATTCGTGTGCAGCACTGAGAGAATATGGAATAAAAGATGAACCGCGAAAATTACTTGCCAAAGTAAAAGGACTTGAGCTTATCGAAATGGAAGATACTGATGTTTGCTGTGGTTTTGGCGGTACTTTTTCGGTAAAACATGAACCTATTTCTACAGCTATGGCTGAGCAAAAAGTGCAAAATGCACTTGATACCGATGCCGAATATATTGTTTCAACCGATTCTTCATGCTTAATGCATCAATACGGATATATCAAAAAACATAAACTCCCGATAAAAACAATTCATATTGTTGATGTACTTGCAAGTGGATGGTAAAATCCAATTATAATTAATTACAAATAGCTACGGTCTAAGTATATCCTTTATCTCCCCTATGGAAATAGGTTGTCCGATAATCATTTTATTTTTATTGAGAAGATACATTGTAGGTGTGGCATAAACGCTGTAATCATGTGCCGGTTTACTATCCCAGCCAATGAAATCACAAACATTTATCCATTTATAATTATTCTTATTGATATAACTTAAATATTCTGTTCGTGAAGTATCAATTGAAATTGTGATTATTTCCAGATCGTTTATATTTTTATTATAAATTTTCTTTAACTGCTGTAAAAACCTTGTACAATGAGGACACGAACTTGCCCAAAAAACCACCAAAGTATTTTCTTTTTTAATCTCCGAAAGGATTATCTCATTCCCGTTAATGTCCGTAGCACGAATTTCAGGAGCTTGATTTCCAATTGCCATTTTGTTAATTCCTTCAATTCGTTTTTCCAGTTCGGATTTTCGTTTTTTATTTACACACTTTTCCCCAATACCCGAATATTCGGCAATGTGTGAAATTACTTTAGTAAACCCAAACCTGTCAAATCCTTTAATAAGATATTCCACAACAAACTCATAAACTTTTTCATTGTCAAAAGCTTTTAACATCAAAGTATCAACTGCTTGAATAAATGAATCTTCCAGTTGCTCTTTACTAAATCTTTTATCTTGGTAAAAAGATAAATACGAAACAATTTTTGTTGAAATCACATTTGAATGCAAGAGCAAAGTATCATTGAAATTTACGTTATCAAAAAAATGAGATTTTACATAAGATTGCCGTTCATAAGGTGATAGTTCAGGATTGAGAAATGGCTTTTTTTCGAAAGCAGCTATCCTTGCAATATAACTTTCAGGGTTATTTTTTATCAAATCATTAACAAAATCACTGATTTTTTTTTGAATAGAAACATACTCCTTTCTCACAGTCGTATAAAAAGTATCATGCTCGGGATAATAATCAATAATATCACTTAACAGATCAATTTTAAACTGACATAAATTTCTATTGTACAAATAGTCATAATAAAGTCGATTTTCATCAGAACTGATAATTTCGATATTCTCGTTTGGCGACAAATTAGCGGTAATAAATTGAATATCCTCTTTATTGAAAACAATATCTATGAAATTATTTTCCCCTAATAATATTCTATACTGCCCAATCGGCATATCCTCAGAAAAGTTAAATTCAAATTTCCCTGTCTCATCAGACAAGGTTGAATCAATAATATTTTTTTGATCTCCGTAAAAATCTGTGAGATAAAGTTTTTTATTTGAAAAATCCTCAATTATCCCGATAAGAGAATAATCCTGAGAAAAAGAAATAAAAGAAATACTAAGTAGAACCGGAAGGAGAATTTTTTTTAACATTTAGATATTTTTTATTTGACGAACAAAAATAATTTTATTTTCCTTAGATAACCATAAATCCGCAAGGATTTTTATTAGTGTAATGTAATAAGTGCATTAGACAGAAAATCGTTCACCTATTTTAGTGATATAAAATTTGTGTTAATTAGTGAAATTAGTGTCCAAATAGAATCCGCTTGCGGATTTAAGGGATAAAAAGATGTAACTAATTTGATCTTTTTTCTGTTTGATCTATTAAACTTTTTAATTTTGCTAACCTGAATTAATCGGGCTAAATTAGTTAAAGTAATTAATAACATTATGGATATTGTTTTTGTAACAAATAATCAGCATAAAATAAAGGAAATAAAAAGTATTGTTGATAAACGTTTCAATATTTTAAGTTTAGAAGATATTGGTTTTAAGGGTGATGTTCCCGAAACCAATCCAACCATCGAAGGTAATGCTTCGCAAAAATCATTTTATATTCACAACAAGTATAAAATAAATTGTTTTGCTGATGATACAGGACTTGAAATAAAAGCTTTAAACATGAGACCCGGTGTTTACTCAGCAAGATATGCAGGTGATGAATGTGATTCTGAAAAAAATATGAAAAGAGTTTTGGAAGAATTATTGGGAAAAGACGACAGAAGTGCACGTTTCAGAACAATAATTTCGTTAATCATAAACGGAGAAGAAAAAACTTTTGAGGGAATTGTAAACGGGCAGATATTAAACAGAAAAAAAGGTAAAGACGGCTTTGGATACGATCCAATATTTTTACCTGATGGCTATGATCTTTCGTTTGCAGAAATGGGTTTAAAAGAAAAAAATACAATCAGCCACCGCGCCCGAGCTACAAAACTATTGATTGAATACCTGAATAGTTTTAGATTTCAGTAATCAGAGCTTCTTCAATAGTCATTCCAAATAATTCTTTTAGTGAGATTCCCATTTCTTCGGCTTGTTGAGGTACAATGCTATTTTCTGAAAATCCTGGTACTGTATTTACTTCAAGAAAATAAAGCTTTTCATTGCTATAAATAAAATCTATTCTCACAATACCTTTACAATTAAATTGATTGTATAAAAATGCTGAAAGTATCTTACATTCGTTTTCAACTTTCTCACTAACACGTGCAGGAGTAATCTCATCAGCCATGCCGGAGGTGTATTTAGCTTCGTAATCAAAAAACTCATTTTTACTTACAACTTCTGTTAAGGGTAAAATTGTAAGTTTCCCATTTGTCATAAATAATCCACAAGTAATTTCAATTCCGTCAATAAATTCTTCTACAAGAACTTCATCATCTTCTTTAAATGCAATTTCAATAGCTTTTTGTAAATATTTTTTTTCATTTACCTTTGAAATACCCACACTCGACCCGCCTTTGTTTGGTTTTACAAAACAAGGAAAAGAAATATCATCAGGCAATTCATTATTATTTTTAAAGTTTTCTTTTGTGATCAGCCATGAACTTGCCAAATCAATACCGAGTGAGGAAACAAACTTATTGCAAAAAAACTTATTAAAAGTCAAAGACGAAGTAAATTGATCGCAGGAAGTATATGGAATTTTCAGTAATTCCAAATATCCCTGCAATTTTCCATCTTCGCCGGGAGTTCCGTGAATAGCATTAAACACACAATCAAAAATGATTTTTTCACCATTAAGGATAATGCTAAAATCATTTTTATCAACAGGAATTACTTCCACGTCATCAGATTGATAAGTCCACTCAACACCTTTGATATGAATAATGTACGTATTATAAATATCTTTATTTAGATTTTTTTTGACGACAGAAGCACTATTGATTGAAATTTCATATTCGCCGGAATCACCTCCGGCAACTATGGCAATATTTTTTTTCTTCATCATTTGTATGCATTATGTGTACATAGTTGTTTTTATATAGTCAAACAGATTTTTTACATCTTCAAATGCATCCATCAACTTTTGAATATCAATATTTTCAATAAAAAGAGAAGCATCTTTTAACTTACCATATTTCTTTTTTCTCTTTTTATTTCGTTTCTCATAAGAGTAATATCTACTCAAAATTGTATTTAGCTTATCAGCAGGATTTTCAATTTCTATAGGAACTTGTCTAAATATTGGGTCATCAGCTAATTGCTTTTCGACTTTCTCTCTTTCAAAAAAAGACATCCCTTTTTCAATTGAAGCCGGTTGAGAAAGAATCCATGCTTCCATTTGCTGAATCATAAAGAATACAAAGTCTGAATATTCCTCCAATTCCAATTCTACTAATCGCTCCTCTTTTTTTTCAATACTTCCATCAAGGTCAATTAACAATGAACAGTAATTCTTCTGAATACTTTTTTTAAATACTTTACTTGCATTTTTTTCTCCGGCTCCCATTTCTATTTCAAGATTAAAGAACTTCGGTTCTACAACTTGAGTAATTAGTTTATAGAAACTTTCACGCAACTTTTCGCTATTCATAATGGTTTGCGATTCAATATTGCTATGAGGTAAAACCCCGCCTTCAACTACAATTTTAATAGTTACCATCGCTTACCTCCGATTTTACCATTAAGCCATAATTGACCTATAAGGTAATTTTCATTCCAATCTTCAAAATCTTGCTCATCTTTTTGAGTTACAACTGTTTTATTAGATGATGTTTTTTCAAAAATTGAAATATCGGATATTTCGAAAGAGTTTAATAATAAAGGAGAATGAGTTGCTATAATTATTTGAGTCTTTTTAGAAGCATATTTTATCGCTTCAGCTATTGTATTAATCATATCCGGATGCAAGCCTATTTCAGGTTCATCAATACAAACAAGGTTTCCTCTGTCAGGATTATATAAAATAGTTAAAAGAAGTAAAAAACGTAAAGTTCCATCAGAAATATGTTCAATCCCTACTGTTTTTGCAAGACCCTTTTCTCTTAAAACCAAATAAAATTTAGGACCTAAAAAATCAAAATTAATATCCTTAAAATTCGGGTTAACATTTTTAAGCAAACCTTCTATCTTATCATAATCAAGAGTATGATGATTTTTAATTCTATGCAACATTTGAATTAAATTCTCTCCCGAAGATAACAACCTTTCATCTGTACCATAAGTTGTAGGTTGTCTAATTAAACTTTTTAAAGTTGTATCAAAATAATCATAGGCAGTTAGTGCTTCTATGGCAGTTTTTAGAGTGAAAAGAGGTAAAAATCTATTCGGGTCTGAAATCTGTCTTAATACCGGCTCTTGTTCTTTGAAAAATATATCTCCATCGGTTTGAGGATAATGTTGAATACTTACATGACTTTTCTCACGAGTATATATTTGACCCTTACCATTCTTCATTTTTAGAAAAATAAAAGGCGAATTATAATCTTTTTGGGTATTCTGACTGTATATAAATTCTTCTAAATAATATGAAGTTGTACCGGATTTATGAATTGTAATTTCATAAATAGGATTGTCTGGAAATCTATAACCTTTATTGCCTATTAATTTATTTATCGCATTTTTATCAAATTCATAACTAACTTTTATTGTATCTGATTGAGAATCATTAAAGTTTCCAACTGCACTAAATCCACCCCAGTCTTTTAAAAATAATTTTTCAAATCCATTTCCCGAAATGCCATCAAAAAGTAATCTAATAGCTTTTAGGAAGTTCGACTTTCCACTACCATTAATTCCTACCAAAATATTTATATCCGGATTTAATTCAATTTTCGTACTTTCTTTAAATGAAAAGAAATTTTCTAATATTATCGCTTTTATCATTTTTTTGTTTTTTTTAAATATACAAATAATGCACTACACTTTTATTTATGACAATTATGCACAACAAATATATGATGTTTATGGTCAGGTATTTTAAAATCCAAAATTAGCAAATTAATTCAGCATATGTATAAGTCAATAAATTTTTATCTTTGTCCCTTAAATTAACAATAATCATATTTTTTTATAGTTATATTGGAAATCAATAAACTATTCCGGAACAAAAACAAAACAGGCTGTAAATATACAAAAAATGGGGTTTTTTAGTTTTTTAGTGAAATTAAAGTTTTACAAGCACTTGGGGATAGCAATTGTCTTATCTGTAATCTTATACGGTGCTACTTTTGTTTTTCTAAACATATTTACACGCCATGACAGAACAATTTTAATTCCTGACTTATACGGATCAACACTTTCCGGTGTTAAAAATGAAAATCTGACAAATGAGTTTGAGATTATTATTACTGATTCCATTTATGATATTACGAAAGAAAAAGGGACTATTATACAACAAAATCCCTTGCCTTATTCCAAAGTTAAAAAACATCGTAAGATTTATCTAACTGTTGTAGCAGGAATTACCGAAAAAATACTTATGCCGGACCTTGTAGATTTGAGTTTACGACAGGCATTAGGTACACTTGAAACTGTGGGTTTGCAAGTTGGTTATCTTGACTATACTCAACATTTTGCTGAAAATGCTGTATTAGAGCAGGTTTTTAGAGGAGAGATAATTAAATCGGATACACTAATAGAAAAAAGATCGAGAATCGATTTAGTTCTCGGTACAGGTAATTCCGGCAAAAAAACTACTGTTCCTTTCCTTATCGGGAAAAGACAAAGAAATGCAATAAAACTGATAAACTATTCATCATTCAATATTGGGAAAGAATATTTTCTTGATGGAAATGACACTACAAACGCAAGAATATATAAGCAGGAACCTGCCTGGGATTCAGATAGTCTGTTGAATCACGGTGATTTTGTGAATCTTTGGTATCGTTCGGAATTGGATTTTGATTTTGTTGAATTCTTAGAAAGTTTAAAACCGGATACATTAAATACAGACACTCTGATGATTGATGAAGATGACTTTGAAAACATTGATTTTGACTTTGAATAATAAAATGAAAAAATATATCATAATAATATTACTATTAAGTTTTGCCGGTTTTAATGCAAATTCGCAGGAAATTATAACCGGACTTTACGAGAACCCTATTATCAAAAAAGAGATTTCTAAACATCAGGAAATCAGTATTTCAAATTTAAAGTCAAGTAAGATAGAAGAATATATTCCTATAAACTTACCATTTTTTGATGATTTTTCTTCTTCCGGTATTTACCCCGATACTTCGCTATGGTTAAATAATGAAGCTTTTATTAATGATAATTTTCAATATTTTCCGGCAAACAGTGGTGTAGCCACTTTGGATGCCATTGATGCCACAGGATCTGTTTATTCCTATGCCTCCGTTTTTCCTTTTATTGCTGATCGCCTGACTTCAAAGCCCATCAGATTAGATTCTGTTTTCACTCCCATTCCTGAAGCAATATCTGTTAGGGATTCTATTTATTTCAGTTTTTATTTTCAACCTCAGGGTCGTGCTAATGCACCGGAAACACATGATTCGCTAATACTCGAATTCGGGCATCATTCAGATGATTTGGATTTTGCTTATGTTGATTCAATAACCGTTCCTCTTAGTGATTATATTACTTCTGTCGATGTAATTTATCCCGGCGACATTCTGATTTCACCTTGCGATAACACAGTGGAAATGATAATGACCGATACTTTGTATTATGATGATTTTGTAACCCTTCCATGCGATTCTGTTTTTTATCCCAAAGTAGATTGGACACAGGTTTGGAGCTTTCAGGGTATGCCCTTAGACACTTTTTATAATAGATATGGAACATACTGCAAACAGGTGTTGATCCCGATAACTGACAGTTTAAATTATTTAAGAAAAGATTTTTATTTCAGATTTAAAAATTATGCCAGTCTTGCAAGTGATATTTTACCAAGCTGGCGTAGCAATGTTGACCAATGGAATATTGACTATGTTTATTTAAACATCGGACGTTCGATGGGAGATACAACTTATCGTGATATTAATTTTGTTGAAAGAGCCCCTTCAATGTTGGATAAATATGAGTCAATGCCTTACAATCAATATCGTAAAAAACCTGTTGTTGCTTTAAAAGATACATTGAAAATATATCTCAGCAATCTTGACAACACAACTTATAATACAAATTACAAATACACAGTAAGCAGTGAAGACGGTAGTTTTACAAGAACATATAATGGCGGAAATTGTAACCTGCCACCTTTTTACGATTATGGGTTTCAGAATTGTGATGAATGTCAGCCACATGCTTGTCCACCAAACAACACAATTTTTCCACTGGGATTAGAAGAGGATAGTGCTGTTTTTACTGTTGAACATGTTATTTTGGGTGATTTTACAACTGCCGATACAATTAGTGACACAATAACATTCAATCAAAAATTTTATAATTATTATGCGTATGATGATGGATCAGCCGAAGAAGGTTATGGATTAACACCGGCAGGAGCTATGCTTGCTTATCGTTTTCAACTTAATGATAAAGATACACTTCGTGCTGTAAGGATGTTTTTTAATAAAACTCTCAACTCTGCAAATAAGCAATATTTTGATCTTGCCGTTTGGGATGATGACAACGGAAAACCGGGTGAGGTTCTGTACAAAAAAACTTTTCTCCGTCCTGTTTTCAGCGACAGCTTAAACAAATTCCATACTTACTATATTGATTCTATTCTTCCACTCAACAATGTGTTTTATGTTGGATGGATACAATTCTCCGACGAAAATCTAAACCTTGGATTTGACAGGCATAATGATGCTATGGAGAATATATTTTATAATTGTACCGGCGAGTGGTTTTCATCACTTTATAAAGGTGCTTTAATGATGCGACCGGTTCTGGGTAAGCAAATTCATGAATATCCCGAATATTTTCCACAAGGTTTAAAAACGCTTCAAATATATCCTAATCCGGCAACGGGAGATAATCTTAATTTTAAAATACTTCCGTATGATTTTTATCAATCGGTAGATTATAATCATTTACAAGTTAAAATCTATAATTTGTACGGGCAACTGGTTCTTTCATCCGGTTTTGATGATACAATTAATATTTCATCACTAAAAAGAGGAATGTATCTCGTTAAGGTTGTTAACACAAATAATAACACATCATTAAGCAGTAAACTAATAGTTTCAAAATAAACAATATCAAAATTTATTTTCTAAAAAAGATGGCTACAAAAACTGAACAAAACGAAGAGCAGAATGAACTTTTTGAACATTATCGTTTTGTTTGTGATAAAGGTCAAAGTACTCTCAGGATAGATAAATACCTGATGGATAAGATTGAAAATGCTTCACGAACAAAGATACAAAGTGCTGCCAAAGCCGGAAATATTCTGGTTAATGATATATCCGTAAAGCCAAGTTACAAAGTCAAACCTCAGGATGTGATTTCAATTGTGCTATCATTTCCGCCAAGGGAAATAGAAATAATCCCTGAAGATATTCCTATTGATATAATCCATGAAGATAATGACATTTTGCTGGTGAACAAAAAACCCGGAATGGTGGTTCACCCGGCTTATGGAAATTATTCAGGAACGCTTGTAAATGCTTTACATTATCATTTTCTACAAAAATCAAAATTTAAAAATGAAGATGGTCAAGTTTATCTCGCTCATCGTATTGATAAAGATACTTCAGGTATTTTATTAGTTGCCAAAAATGAGCTTGCCCAGTCGAGGTTAGCAAAACAATTTTTCGATCATACGATAGAAAGAAAATATGTTGCATTGGTTTGGGGTGATTTTAAAGAAGATTCAGGAATAATTGAAGGACACATAGGTCGTAGTCTAAAAAATAGAAAAGTAATGACCGTTTTCCCGAATGGAGAATATGGGAAAGAGGCAATCACTCATTATAAAGTCATAAGGCGTTTTGGTTATGTAACTTTAGTCGAATGTCAATTAGAGACAGGGAGAACCCATCAGATTAGAGCGCATTTCAAATATATTAACCACCCTTTATTTAATGATGCAACTTATGGTGGCGACCAGATACTAAAAGGAACTACTTTTACCAAATATAAGCAATTTGTACATAATTGTTTTAAACTATTACCCCGACTAGCACTACATGCAAAGTCACTCGGATTTATTCATCCCATCACAAAAAAG
>DAOVNY010000198.1 GCA_030630005.1 Bacteroidales bacterium
GAACCCGTCGATTTGGAATATAAACTTTCAGAAAAAAGATCATACATATTGGTACCACTAAATTGAGTGGCTTTAGAAAAATTTTCAATAGCTAATTTATAATTCCCGTTATTGTTATTTTCTACACCTTCATTATAATACAATTCAGCAAGTTTAATATATGCATTTTCTGCTTTTTCGGAATTGCTTATAAAATCCCTATTTACCATTTGAAACTCTTTAGCACGATTGAGGTACTCTTCAGCCATCCCTTTATTTTCGATACTTATTGCTTTATTCGCAACCTTCAAAAAAGACGAATAAATACCAAATTTAGCATTTGAAATTAAAATATTTAGTTTATCTAAATTTCCCAAATATGATACTCTCATAGTTAGTTCACGAGCATTATCAAGGATATCAATTGCTTCGTTATATCTTTTGTCAGCGAGAAAATAATTTGCAGTACGTAAATAATCCTCAAATAAATTATTTGCCAGATCATTAAGTTTTTTTCGAATTATTGAAGAGGAGATTAAGGAGTTATTACTCTTTTTAACAACTTCCGCAAAAATACATAAATCGCTTATAGTAGGCTTTTGTAATGCAAGATTATAAAATGAGGGAGTAAAAAAATGATTTACTCTACGTGATAATTCAATATAATATAACTGCCGGCTAATGTAATAATTTGATAATTCCGGAATTTCAGGGAAACGAGAAGATGTTTTCCCTGAATTTAGCAACATATCCAATAATGTATTTATCCTGATTATTTGCAACTGGAAAGTATAATATTTCGAGGTAAATTTCACAGGATCAAAATCTTGCAAATTCAACTTTTCATCGAAATTCTTAGCTCTTAACTTTTTCTCTATCTGCTTTACTTCAAACCTCTTAAAACAATTAATAAAAATTTTATCATGATTTTCAATATCAAAACCGGAGATATAATTTAAACTTGAATCAATTATTGCCACCGAAGCATAATAATCATTAATAAAAAATATTTTATTATTGAATATCTCTTTATCATTATCATTATAAAAAAAACTTATATCCTTAATCTTCAATGAATAATTCTTGGTTGTATTAATATTTTCAAAAGAAAGATCAGGAATTTTTATATTCTCTGTTTTAATATTAATATTTGAATATGTACGACTTGCAATAATATAATTATCAGAATATACATCAACAACAAAATTCATAGCCGAAGGCTTCAATTCTTCCGAAACACTAAAACCTTTGTAATAAACATCTCCTGTACAAGGTTTTGTAATTATTTTAATTTTAGCATTTGAATAATTTTTATTTTGTTTGAAAATAATTTTATTAAGCTGATAATTAAAACTATAAGAAAAACCTATGCTGGTTGATGTATTCCCAAGAGCTAATTCGTGAAGAAAATAGTTTGAGATAGATTGTTTTTGATGTGGATAAAACTGACCATCAAAAACATAACTTTCATCGGTAAGTTCCGAAAAAACAACAAAATTTTGAGAAATTAGAAATAACGGACTTAATAAAAAGAATAAAAAAGATATATTAAATCGTTTTCCCATAATTGATTTTGAAATATTTTCAATAACTTTAGGCACTTCCAACTTTAGTTCACTTTAAGTACTTATTTTAGTGCCCAAGACAAGACTCGAACTTGCACGACCTTGCGGTCACTACACCCTGAATGTAGCGTGTCTACCAATTTCACCACTTGGGCAATATTATAATGAACTATTAAGAAAAAACGGCTGAATAATCATCAACCATCACCTTATCTTTCTGTGCCCAGAACAAGAATCGAACTTGCACGTCCTAAAGGACACATGGCCCTCAACCATGCGCGTCTACCAGTTCCGCCACCTGGGCTTTATGCGGCTGCAAAAATAAAGATTATTTTCTTAATAATGCAAAAATTATTTAGGAAAAATTTTGAGCTTTGGGTTAATTAATAATTCCTATTTTTGTATAATAAAACAATTAACCCCAAACTTATGTTTACAGAAAAAGACATCTCTCAATTCAAATCAAAAGGCATTAAAATTGAAACAATTAACAAACAAATTAAAAATTTCAGGGAAGGATTTGAATTTATCAACTTACGTGCCGCTACAACAAAAAATAACGGACTAATTGCATTTAGCGACAAAGAAATAGAAAAACTTATCGACTTATACTCTAAAGAAAGCAAAAAGAGAAACCTTTTAAAATTTGTTCCTGCTTCAGGTGCAGCCAGTCGTATGTTCAAACATTTATTTGAATTTATCGAAAATTATAAAGGTACAAATGAAGATTATAATCAACTTATCAGCGATAAAAGTTTTAATTCGGTTTATTACTTTTTGGAAAATATCAGGGATATTGCCTTTTTTGATGATCTTAAGCAAATTATGAGCAAAAACGGATATGATATTGAAGAATGCCTTGCCAATAAAGATTATGTTATAATAGTAAAAAATCTGCTTGATGAAACCGGTTTAAATTATGCTCAAAAACCTAAAGGATTGCTAAAATTTCATAACTATAATGAAGGCTCACGAATGTCGATAGAGGAACATCTTGTGGAAGGAGCAAAATATTGCAAAGACAAGAATAACAAAGCATTTATCCATTTTACTGTTTCACCAGAACATAAGGCAAGTTTTATCGAACATATCAATATCGTAAAAAAGAAATTCGAGGAAAAATTTAATGTTGAATATGTTATTTCATATTCGGAGCAAAAACCATCAACTGATACTATTGCCGTTGATTTGGATAATAAACCTTTCCGCGAAACAGACGGCAGTATATTATTTCGTCCGGGTGGTCATGGTGCATTAATCGAAAACCTGAATGATATAAAAGGTGATATTATTTTTATAAAAAATATCGACAATATTGTTCCTGACAAATTACGAGAACCAACATACATCTACAAAAAAGTGATTGCAGGATATTTAATTGAACTTCAAAAGAAAATTTTTGAATATTTAAATTTACTTGAAACTAAAAATATTGATCCATTAAAAATACAGGAAATCTTAAAATTCATTAGAGAAAAACTTAATATAGAGATAAAGAAAGACTTTAATAAACTTCCCGAAAAGGAAAAAACAGAATATCTTTTCACCAAATTAAACCGACCAATACGTGTTTGTGGAATGGTAAAAAATGAGGGAGAACCCGGCGGCGGACCATTTAAAATTATAAATCAGGATGGGGAAATTTCACTACAAATAATTGAATTCTCGCAAATTAATATCAATATTGATTCGCAAAAAGAAATTACTAATAATGCAACACATTTTAATCCGACTGATCTCGTTTGCGGGGTACGAAATTACAAAGGAGAGCAATTTGATTTAAGAAAATATGTTGACCCTGCTACAGGATTTATTTCAATAAAATCGAAAAACGGTAATAAACTTAAAGCACAGGAATTGCCCGGACTTTGGAATGGAGCAATGGCAGACTGGATAACAATTTTTGTGGAAACACCGATTATTACTTTTAATCCGGTTAAAACCGTTAATGATTTGCTGAGAAAGCAACATCAATAGTAAAAAACGCAGATTTGTAGAAACTAAATTGTTTAACCAAACAAAGAAAATTTGGATACAATTAAATCAAAATACTATGAATAGATTAAATTTTATTGAAAGAAAAGAACGCTTAAGATTGACAATCACCGCTAAATTGATAATCCTTTTGTTTATTATTCTGATTTTTACACTGATTTTCAGGAATTTAAACAGTTTTCTCTCAGTCAGTCATCCCGTAAATACAAAACTACTTGTTGTTGAGGGTTGGCTACCTGATGATGTATTGAAAAGTGTAATGGTTGAATTTTATGAAAAAGATTACGATAAATTAATAATTACCGGCAAACCCATTGAAAGAGGATTCTATATTTCGGAATATAAAACATCTGCTGATATTGCACAACAAACTCTTATAGAGTCAGGTTTTGATAAAGACAAAATCGAAAAAATAGCAATTCCAAAATCAATAACAAAAGACAGAACTTATGCCAATGCTGTTTCTTTGTTTTATTATCTTAAGAAAACAAAAAGTAAATACACATCATTCAATATATATACTCTCAGTTGTCATGCACGTCGTAGCAAAGAAATGTTTCAAAACGCATTTCCCGAATATTTCAATATTGGGATTATAGCAGGGAAAGATATAAATTACGATACAAAAAAATGGTGGAACTCCAGTCGGGGTTTCCGCACGGTTACCAACGAAGCACTTGCATATTTATATATTAAACTGTTCTTTTTTCCTGATAATGTAAAAAAATTAAATCAAATTATTGAAGGGTATTATATTGA
>DAOVNY010000195.1 GCA_030630005.1 Bacteroidales bacterium
AGGAAGCATGTTGGATTTTTTATCATATGAAACATATCTAAAGCATATATTAAATCTGCTTCACCATTTTCAATATTGCAAGAATATCCTTTTGCCAACACAGGTGTAACATTATCAAGTTTGTATTTTTTTATTTTACTTCAGTTTCCTCATTGCCTTTTCAATCTGCATGGCCCCCAATACAAACCATGAATTATTTCGTGTCCAGTATTCGTTAGTAAGATAAGCAAAAGTCCATCCCCATACACCTGTATCAATTATGGGATATTCGGGCGGAAGTTCTGCTATAATAAAATTTTTGGTTATATCACCGATTTCAATGGTTTCGCCATTTCCGGGCATTATTCCATTCAGAATTCCACCGGGAACAATACCGTCCTCGCAACCTTCCATAAAACAATAGCGATGATGATAGCAACCGGGGCCTTTTCCAACAGTTGCCATCATTGAAATATCAGCAGGATTAAATCCGATGATCCATTGTAACTGAAATTCTGCTGCTTCCAAATATTTTGGTTCATCCAATAAAATAGCTGCTGTGGCAAGTCCCCAGGCAACTGCTCCAATGCGTCTGTTTGCACCGGCTACATATCTGTAACTTTTAATAGCTCCATCTTTTGTTACTCCGCCAATAAGCCCGAAACTTGAAACATCTGCATACTTCATCATGTAATCCGCCCAGCGTTTGAAAGTATTCTTTATTTCATTATTCAATTCACTTTCGGGAAATGCTTTATAATATTCGTAAAGAGCAAGCATTTGAAAACGGCAGTCTGCGTATCTTTCAGATTTTCCTGCCTGGTCGTAATAGAAAAACCCTTCCCTTCCGTCAATCTGTAATTTTATAATGTTTTCAACTCTGGTTTCAGCATCTTCCTTATATTTTTTATCCTTTGTGATTTTATAAAATTCAACATCACTCAGGAGTAAACCGGCTTGAAGTCCCAAAAATGAATTGATTTTATTTTCATCAAGTTTAACTTTGGAATCAATATTATAAGCATCTTTGGCAATTGCGATACATTTTTTTGCAAATTCTTCGTCATAAGGTTTTATCTGTTGTGCAACTATTGCTAATGAAGCGCCGGTTAAACTTATACCCGGAGAAACAACAGGTCCGTAGTTATTTTCCAGCATTTCTTCTTCCATAACAATTCTTTGCGGTTCACACTCCGGCGCGCCTAACCATTCGCATACATTTTCAAAATTTCCTGTAAAGCCCGGATGAAAAGCACCATCCCAGTAACCTTTGCAGAAATATCGGGCTTCCCAGGCAGCTTCATCTGTTAATTCAGGAACACCGGAGCTTTTAAATTCGTCTTTATATTGCTCCTGAAAAATTGTAAGGGCAAGCACACCGGAAGTTCCTCCGCCAATCCATTTACCATAATCTCCTGCATCATGCCAACCGCCTGAAACGTCAACTTTTGTACCATCTGTCTTGATAATGATATCTTCTGTATGACATGCTTTATGAAAACCAGGAACCTCGGTTCCACAACGCTGATAATAAAACCATTTGGCAGCTTTTGTTGCAAGGTCAAGATAAAGATCTTTCTTTATCGGAAAAACATAGGAATCGGACACTTCTTTGGTTTCATTCACCTTCAGCCGAACAAAATAAAGTCCTTCTTTCTTGAAATCAGAGAAATCGGCAATGTAATTATTTCCACCCCAGATATGATTCCCGGTTTCAATTAAATCACCCGTGTAAACGACTGGCTGCGGATCAGGATGCTGGACATTATTCAAAGCGTCAATCAATTCGAATTTTCCGGTAAGCTTTGTGTTATTCGTCCAAATCACGGCTCTTTTAACTCCATCCACAGCATAGCCACCATGCGAAACTATCGGACGTAAAGTCGGTTGGGCAATTATTTGATTTGGTGCCAATGGCGACCAACTATCTGTCTGTTGCCTTATACGCCTGATTGTCCTTGCCTGCTTGATTTTTTCTTCGGTTGTTAATGTTCCGAGATTTTTTAATTTTCGTGAAGCAACACCAAATTCAATATATTTGAGATTTTTGTCAACTGGTACTTCATCAAATATCACCAGTTCATTTTCGAATTTAAAATCAATATCTTTCTTTTCACCGGTTTTAGTATCATTCAAAACCGGCAAGCCCACAACAAAGAAATATACAGGATTGAAACTGAGCTTACAGGCAGCTTTTGCAATATCAGAATCTTTAGCAAGGGAAAAAGCCAGCCGGACTTTATCGCCATTCTGGTAAATATTTGCCTGAACCGATTTGATTTCCGGTTCTGAGAAAACAGGCAGGTCTTTTCTCAGTTTCCAGTTGTTGCCGAAATCACTTTGAGCTTTACTCGTCAGGGTAAAAAATATTATCCCTGCTGCAAAAAATAAAACGAATTTATGATTTTTCTTCATTTCAAAACCTATTAAATTTTTATATGAGATTTACGCCGGAGGTACAACATTTTGTCAAATTAAGTATTTTACATATAATACTACAAATTTGGTAAATTATACAGATATTTGCAGTTTTTAATTACAAAAAAGAGTATTATTTGGATTGTGTTCTTTGGCATGTCTGGTTAAATAGAGTTCAACGTCATTTTACTCATTGCAAAACGAGAACCATGGGAACCTGAAGGAAAGAAGATACCTGTTAATAAAATTGTAAGTATTAGAATTGATATTGATGAAATAGAATTGAGGCAGAAAGTAAAAATGCTTGACGGTCGTTGGAACAGCAAAAAAAAAGTATGGAAAATTGCTTATGGCAAGGTAAAAATATTAAATTTGGAGGAAAGAATAGTTGAAGAGACAGAGAAAAAATAGGTTAAAAAAAATGTTTCTATTATTAGAAACATTTATTAAAAACTTTCTATATGTAGAAACTTGTTTCTATTATTAGAAACCTGCTATACTTATAGTAAAGCGGGATAAACTTAGGTTATACGCGGTGTTAAAATAATTTGATTCTGATTTTTTAAGTTTTTATATAAATGAAAGTAAGAAAAATGAATATGCACATACATTATGCACAAGATAGGTAGAGAGATTAAGTATGAATAAAATCGAATTTAAACAGAAACTATCACGTATTAAAACAGCTAAAAGTGTGACTGGGAAAAAATACAGTTCAATTCAAATATTTGGTGACAGTATTGAATTTGTAAGAGAGAATAAAACAAAACCTGAAAGCATTTCAATTAGTGAATTATTTGAATTATTTACGAAAGAAAATTCTATTAATACGACTATTGCAAAATCTTATATTTCCGGTAGAGTACAATCACCAGCTGTTGCAATATTAAATCAGCTCAAAACAGTTTCTTTTTCAAAAAATAATGCAGAAGAAACTATTAGCTATAAAACTGATACTTCAAATAAAAAAGAAGAAAAATTGAAAAGAAAGATTAAGGATGAAACTAAATTCTTTAGAGCATTTTCAGAAGTAGTTGGTATTCATTATCTGCAATCTAAAAGCGTAGATAAAGCTATTAATTCGTCACATATATTTCTTTCAAATAATTACACTTACTATTTATTTAACCAAGAAACAAATGATTGCTATTTAAAAATATTAGCAGACTTGAAATCAAACAAATTATTCAGTTCTGATAGTTTGTCTCATTATGTTGATGGTATAGTATTTGGACACCCCATTTTGAAAAATAGAATTATTGAATTTGACGAAGAACAACATTTTACACCTGCGAGAATGGATACCTTACAATATCTTTCACAAATTTTATCGGACAACTATTTTTCAAAATTCAGAGAAATATGCACCAATAAAAAGTACCTGAATGAATTTGTGTTAAAAAAGCATAGGATTAAGAATAAATTAGAAACAGTTCCGAAATCATTTATTGATTTTGTTGAATGGTTAGAAAAATCAAATGAGAAAACATCTGGTTACATCTGCAACAAAAATGGTTTTGAGTTTTTAGGTGGTCGTATTGCACAAAGAGCATATTATGACTGTTTAAGAGATACAGCACACCTTTCTGAGAAAAACAAAGGATTTGAAAGTCCTTTGCGTTTTGCCAAGAAAACATTTGAAGACAAGGAAAAAGTTGATTTTTCTATGATATCAAATAAAAGAATAAAAGAGATAATTATTGAAGTTTTAAAAATAGACTATGATATAATAATACCCAATGCATAACAAAAAATATAGGGCTTTTGGTAGATAGTACTAAAAACGAAAATGGTAGCAATAAATGAAAATAACCGTAATTTGAAAATTAATTTTATCAAATGTCAAACGTCAATTTTCAAAATATTGTGGCTTAAGTAATTAGTTAAAGCGCGTATAACAACGGCATCAAAGGGACGCGAAACGCGTCCCTTTTCCGG
>DAOVNY010000067.1 GCA_030630005.1 Bacteroidales bacterium
GAAAGTCTGAAAAAACGAATCGAAAAAGCAAATTATGAACTTTCGTTTGCCGGAAAATATGATAAAATTATTATTAATGATGATTTGGAGACAGCAGTAAGAGAAACTAAAGATGGTATTTTTGAATTTCTTGGTTTGGAAATTTGATAACTGAAAATTTAAAATGACTAAAATTTAAAATCAATTAAAATTTCAACAAAATCATGACAAACAAAACCATCCCCCAAAAAATGAAAGCGGTAATATTACCTGCTTATAACCAAAATGTTTTGCGGGCAATGTTAAGTTTGAAAGTTGAAGAAATACCTGTCCCTATTCCGAAAGAAGACGAAATACTTATAAAAATCGAAGCTGCTCCCTGCAATCCCTCTGACATAGCTTTTATGCAGGGTGGATACAATATTGTTAAAACTTTGCCGTCGGTACCGGGATTTGAAGGAGCCGGAACAGTAATTTCTACCGGCAATTCAGCGGAAGCTAAAAATTTATACGGCAAAAAAGTAAGTTGTTTTACCCAGGAAGATACTTATGGAACATGGGCAGAGTACTTTGTAACAAAAGCCAAAAGTTGCATTCCTGTTGACGAAAATATGGAAATTGAACAAGCTGCATGTTTTGCTATTAATCCGTTTACAGCTTACGGGCTTTACGAAATCGCAAGAAAAAATATCAGCCCTGCAATAATCCTGAATGCTGCCGGTGGTCAGGTAGCTCGTTTTGTCCAGATTCTTGCTAAAGCGAATAATATCAAGGTTATTAATATTGTAAGAAAAAAAGAGCAACTCAAAGAATTAACCAGCCTTGGCGAGAAATATGTTTTAGATTCCAATGACGAGAATTTTGAAACTAAACTAAAAGAAACAGCACATCTTTTAAATGCCACAGCCGCTTTTGATGCAGTGGCAGGTAACCTTGCCGGGAAAATGTTAAACTCCATGCCGCCAAAAAGCGAACTTATTGTTTATGGCGGACTTTCGGCAAAACCAATCAGCGAAATAGATGTTTTGGATATCATTTTCAAAAACAAAAAAATATCAGGTTTTAACCTTAACGAATGGATAGAAACGAAAATAAACATTGGTGAATTTTCAAGAATTTCGGAGGAACTGCAACAAATGTTCATCAAAGGTGAAATGAAAACCGGAATTCAAAAAAGTTATAAATTTGATGATGTGGTAAAAGGTATGAGACAATATCTTTCGAATATGTCAGGAGGGAAAATATTGTTTAAACCATAAATAATTGAGCATTTATGTTTTGAAAAATACTTTAAAGTCAATAAGAATAAAAAATGGATAAAAAAAGCGAAATACTTATATATCAAAATAAAGCAGGAAACATTAAAATAGATGTTCATTTGCAGGACGAAACAGTTTGGCTAACACAAGATCAAATGGCTTTATTGTTTGGTAAAGACAGAACAACGATAAGCAGGCATATTGGCAATATTTTCAAAGAAGGAGAATTGGAAGAAAAAGTGGTATGTGAGCATTTTGCACACACCACTCAACACGGTGCAATACGGGGAAAAACGCAAGAAAGAGATGTAAACTATTACAACCTTGATGTAATTATATCAGTAGGCTATCGTGTAAAATCGCAACAAGGTACACAGTTTCGTATTTGGGCAACACAACGATTGAGAGAGTACATTATAAAAGGCTTTGCGCTTAATGACGAACGTTTTAAAACCGGCAATTCAATGAATTATTTCAATGAATTACAAGAACGCATTCGAGAAATACGACTTTCAGAACGGTTTTTCTATCAAAAAGTAAAAGATATTTACACCACCAGCATTGACTATAATCCCAAAGACGAAAAGACAATTGAGTTTTTCAAAATAGTACAAAACAAATTACTTTGGGCAATTAGCCAACAAACAGCAGCAGAATTAATATACAGAAGAGTAGATGCCTCATTGCCTCTTCTCGGTATGCAATCTTTTGATAAAAAAAATACTACTGCCATTAAAAAATCAGATATCAGTATTGCCAAAAACTACCTTAATGAAGAGGAAATAAAACTCTTAGGTTTATTGGTTGAGCAATTCCTTGCTTTTGCCGAAACTATGGCACAGCAACAAACACCAATGTATATGAAAGACTGGGTTGAAAGATTAGATGTGATTTTACAAATGAATGGTAAGGAATTATTAACACATGCCGGCAAAATCAGCCATCAAATTGCTCTTGAAAAATCATCATTGGAATACGGAAAATACAAAAAAGAACTAAAGGATTTTGAAAAAGAGGAAAACTTAGAAGAAATAGAACAAGATATTAAAAAGTTGAAAAGGAAAAAATAAACCGACATGACTTCAAAAATCAAAAAAACAGGATTATTTTTCGGGTCATTTAATCCCATTCATACCGGGCATTTGATGATTGCAAAATATATGCTTGAATTTTCCGGTCTTTCAGAGATATGGTTTGTGATTTCGCCTCATAATCCTTTAAAAAAGAAAAGTACTTTGCTTGCCGATCATCATCGTTTGGCTCTTGTTAAAATCGCTATTGAAAATGAACCGAAATTCAGGGCTTGTGATATTGAATTTAAGATGCCGCAACCTTCCTACACCATTGACACTCTCACTTATCTTTTTGATAAATATCCTGAGAAAAAATTTGTTTTGATTTCCGGCACAGACATTTTCCCCACTTTTCATAAATGGAAAAATTATGAGCAACTGCTCGAACAATATGAATTTTATGTTTATCCCCGCCCTGATTCCGGTCTTGGAAAATACGAAAGGCATCCAAAGATAAAACTTATCAATGCCCCAATGGTAGAAATATCATCAAGTTCTATCCGCAATGGAATTAAAGCAGGAAAAGACATGAAATATTTCCTTCCCGAAAATGTTTTTGAATATATTACTGAAATGCATTTTTATGAAAAATAAAAAAGAAATTAGCTTTAAAGTTGAAAGATATTAAAGAAAAAATTTGGGAATTTGTAGCAAAAAAATAAGCCACAGATTCCCAGATTAATTTCTGCAATTTAATACAAAAATCTAAAATTATCTCTCAAAGCATTTCAACGCAAAACATCTAACAGCCTTCAAAGTAATTTCTTTTTCTTCGAGATAAGCCATATGACCGGCATTTCCAAGTAAAATAATTTCCGAATATTTTGGAAGTGATGCTTGTGCCATAACTTCATTATATGGAATTCGTGAGTCTTGTTTTCCAATAATAAACTGAATTGGCAAATCAGTATTTATTAAAATTTTTAGTTTTCCTGATCTTTCTTTCATCCCGATAAGCGCAGCAATAACACTTTCTTTTGTGGTTTGTCTGCCGTTTTCTTTTAATTCTTCAATTTCATCATGAAATTTCTCTACATTTTCTGGAGCAAACAAATCGGGAATAAATTGATTGATAAAACTTTTCCGGTTAAGTTTAACAATTTCGACAGTACGGTCACGATTTTCTTTTGTCTTATCAGAATCGGCAGTAGCATGAGAATGAAACAAACTAAGTCCATTCAGCATTTCGGAGTATTTTTCAGCGAAAGCAAGAGTAACATATCCTCCCATGGAATGACCAAACATTGTGCATTTTTTAATTTGCAAACTGTCTAAAACTGATTTAACTACCTCTGCATATAATTCCATTGAATGAACTTCGGCAATGTAATCGGATTTTCCAAAACCGGGCAAATCAATACAAATCACCTTGAACTGTTTTGAGAGCTTATCGGAAAACTCATTCCAAATTTTCAGCGATTCCAAAAAACCATGAAGCAAAACTATTGCATCACCTTCACCTTTATCAGTAAAGTTTATTGAAGCATTATTATATTTAATTTGTTTTTCTATCAAGAAAATTTGAATTATTTTTGAGCTGCCGCAGCTTCCACTTCCTCAACAGTTTTTGGTATCGGTTTTCCAAGTACACGATGTCCATCTTCGGTTACCAGAATATCATCTTCAATTCTTATTCCACCAAAATCTTTATAAGTTTCAACTTTATCATAATTAATAAACTCAGTATATTTTCCTTCTGATTTCCAAAGGTCAATAAGTTCAGGAATAAAATAAATACCGGGTTCAACAGTTAAAACAAAACCTGTTTGAAGTTCTCTTCCAAGCCGCAAAAATGCCGTTCCGAATTGTTCGCTTCTTTTGGTTTTTTCATCATAACCAACATAATTTTCACCAAGTCCTTCCATATCATGAACATCAAGACCCATCATGTGACCAAGTCCGTGAGGCATAAACATTGCATGAGCACCTTGTTTTACAGCTTCGTCAATATTGCCCTTCATAATGCCGAGTTTTTTTAAACCCTCAGCAATAATTTTACATGATAATAAATGAATTTTCCTGTATTTGATTCCCGGTTTTATTGCCTCAATAGCTTTCATATTTGCTTCAAGCACTATCTCATAAATTTCCTTTTGTCTTTGATTAAATTTTCCGCCAACAGGCACAGTTCTGGTAATATCACTTGCATAATGAGATGTGGTTTCGGCACCGGCATCAGTTATCATTAATCTGCCTTCGGTGAGTGTATTTCCATGATAATGATTATGCAAAGTCTGACCGTTAATTGTAAGAATAATCGGAAAAGAAACAGGACCGCCTTTTGCGAGAGAAATTCCTTCAATTGTTCCGGCAATCTCTCGTTCCACTACTCCGGGTTTTGCCATTTTCATCGATGTTGTGTGCATTTCATAAGCCGTTTCTATAGCTTTTTCGATTTCGGCAATTTCGTATTTATCCTTTATTGACCGGAGTTTTACAACAGCTTTTATTAGTTCTTCTGAAACATAATCAGCAATTTTGGCAGTAAATAAACCCAGAAGTTTTTGGAATTCTATTGTATGCTCTCCGCGATAAGGTGGAAGAAAATGAATTTTTCTGCCTTCTTTAATCACATTATTTAAAAACTCTAAAAGACCGTTGTATGGTGCTGTATTTTCAATCCCAACTTCAGCAGCTTTGTCTTTCATTAATGGTTGAGGTCCCATCCAGATAATGTCATCAATATCAACATCATTACCAAAAATATAATCTTTGTTGTTATCAATATCAATAATACCGGCTAAATCGGGATGGTCTAAACCAAAGAAATACAAGAAATTACTATCCTGACGAAAATGATATTGGTTTGCCGGATAATTGAATGATGCTTCGTTATTTCCGAGAAACAGGGCAACACCCGAATTCATTTCATTTCTTAATTTATTTCTTCTTTCTGTATAAATTTCTTTTGTAAACATGTTTTTTTGATTTATGATTTATGATTTTAGATTTACGATTTTATAAACATATATTCCTCAATTTCATCAACTTCAACAGGAATATTTTCTGAAAGGTTAACCGGTCCTTCATTAGTAATCAAAATATCATTTTCAATTCTGATGCCTATGTTTTCTTCTCTGATGTATATTCCGGGTTCGCAGGTTAACACCATTCCTGCTTTTAATTTTTCGTGTTTTGCTCCCACATCATGAACATCTAATCCGAGATAATGTGAAGTGCCGTGCATAAAATATTTTTTAAATAATGGTTTTTCAGTGTCCTGATTTTTTACTTCATTTTCGGTAAACAAGTTTAGTCCGATCATTTCATTTTCCATCATTTTATTTACCTCATCATTTACTTTTTCAATAGTATTTCCGGGAACTAATAATTGAATTGCCTTTTTGTGTACCCGCAAAACTGCTTCGTAGCACGCTTTTTGTCTTTCATTAAATTTTCCGTTTATCGGAATGGTACGTGTAATATCTGCTGCATAATTTGCATATTCCGCACCAAAATCCATAAGCAGCAAATCACCGTCTTTACATTCTTCATTATTATCAATATAATGAAGCACGCAGGAATTTTTCCCTGAGCCGATAATTGGCGGATATGCCATTCCATTTGCTCTACTACGGGTAAATTCATGTTCCATCTCTGCCTGAATCTCAAATTCTTTTACACCCGGTTTAATAAATTTTAATATTCTCAGAAAAGCTTGTCCTGTGATATCACACGCTTTTTGGATCAGATCAATTTCAATAGGCGATTTGATAGTACGCAGTTCACTAAGCAAGGGTGCAGACCGTAAATAATTATGGGCAGGGTTTTTGGTTTTCAGTTCATCTGCAAAACGCAAATCACGGTAAGGAACTTCATTTGAATATTTTATGTATTCGTTAAAATTAAAATAAACATTCTCTGTCCACGACATTAACTCTTGTAAAACTGAATCGAAATTTTCGAGCCACTTTATGGTTTTAATTCCGGATATTTTTTCAGCTTCTTTTATTGTAAATTTATGCCCTTCCCAGATGGCTATTTTTTCATTTGTCTCAATCAAAAAAAGCACTTCACGCAATTTGGTATCAGGATAATCAGGAGCAAGAATTAAAATACTTTTTTCCTGATCTATACCTGTTAGATAAAAGAAATCCGAATTCTGCCGGAAAGGAAAATTCTGATCTCCATTTCTCGGATATTCATCGCTTGAGTGGAAAATCGCTATTGAATTTTTATTAATTCTATTACAGAAATTTTTTCTGTTATTTTTAAATAATTCAGAATTTATCGCAGAATACCTCATTTATCATCTCTATTTAAAATAAATATAAATATTGCAAATTGGTCTTTTAAAAAAGAATAAACTTTAACTTTGCTGTTTTTTACAAAAGTATGATATTTAAATTATTTGCAACTATCATATTTTTAAAATATTTTACAAATTAATTATAAATTATGAAAAATCCGGATTTAACTATTTCATCGATTACTAAAAAGATCATCATGGCCATTTTAGGCCTTTTTTTGATTGTTTTTCTCTTGGTTCATTTGGGAATAAATCTATTTATTTTGCCCATTTGCGAAAACCATGCAGAAATGTTTACTGAAGCTGCCCATTTTATGGGAACAAACTGGATTGTTAAAGTTTTTGAGATTGTGCTTATTGCAGCATTTCTCATCCATATTATTTATGGAATATTATTGTCGCTACAAAATTGGATAGCAAGGGGTAAATTCAGATACAAAACCCGAAATAAAACAAAAACTTCATTTATGTCGAAGTATATTATTTACACAGGTTTGTTGATTTTTATGTTTTTACTCTTACATTTTTATAATTTTTATTTCATCAAGTTAGGACTTATTAGTGCTCCTGCAGCGGCTAATCTTCCTATTCCACAGGAAGAGCATTTTTACGAACTTGTTGTCTGGCTTTTTTCAAATGATATTATTTTTTCAATAATATATATTATTGCATTTATCATTTTAGGAATTCATTTGAATCATGCTTTTCAATCAGCATTCCAAACTCTTGGATTAAATCATTCAAAATATACTCCGGCAATAAAAATCATTGGTAAAATTTATTCAATTATTGTGCCTTTAGGATTTATTATAATCCCCGTTTATTTTATGATATTCGCATAATCAAATTAAAATCACATCAAAAATAAAATAATAAAATGACAAAACTTGATTCAAAAATACCTGAAGGACCATTAGCTGAAAAATGGTCGAAATATAAAGCCTCACAAGAATTAGTAAATCCTGCAAACAAGAAAAAACTTGACATTATCGTTGTTGGAACCGGTCTTGCCGGAGCGGCAGCAGCTTCTTCACTCGGAGAATTAGGATACAATGTAAAAGTATTTTGTTTTCAGGATACTCCCCGAAGAGCTCATTCAGTAGCTGCTCAGGGCGGTATCAATGCTGCCAAAAATTACAAAAATGATGGCGACAGTATTTACCGCTTGTTTTATGATATGATAAAAGGTGGAGATTACAGAGCACGGGAAGCAAACGTTTACCGAGCTGCCGAAGTTAGTAATGCAACAATCGACCATTATACAGCATTAGGTGTTCCTTTTGCAAGAGATTATGGTGGAACTTTAGATAATCGTTCGTTTGGAGGTGTTCAGGTTTCCAGAACATTTTATGCTAAAGGACAAACCGGACAACAATGTCTTTTGGGAGGATATTCAAGTTTAAGTCGTCAGATAAATACCGGGAAAGTAAAAATGTTTAGCAGACGCGATATGCTCGATATTGTTGTAGTTGACGGAAAAGCAAGAGGAATAATCACAAGAAACCTTGTAACAGGCGAAATTGAAAGACACTCGGCACATGCAGTTGTTCTTGCTACCGGAGGATACGGAACAATTTATTATCTGTCAACTTTGGCTGTCGGATCAAATGCAACCGCAGCATGGAGTGCTTATAAAAAAGGAGCTTTCTTTGGAAATCCGAGTTTTGTTCAGATTCATCCGACAAGTGTTCCTGTTTTAAATGATTACCAGTCGAAATTAACTCTGATGTCGGAATCTCTCAGAAATGACGGAAGAATATGGGTTCCTAAAGCAAAAGGAGACAAAAGACCGGCAAACGAAATTCCTGAAGAAGAAAGAGATTATTATCTCGAAAGAAGATATCCTGCATTTGGAAATCTTGTACCACGTGATGTGGCTTCGAGAGCTGCAAAAGAAAGATGCGATGCCGGATACGGAGTTGGTGATACAGGACTGTCCGTTAATCTTGACTTTAAAGATGCTATTGCAAAACAAGGAGCAAAAGCAATAGAAAATAAATACGGTAATTTATTTGAGATGTATGAAAAAATTACCGGAACCAATCCATACAAAGAACCAATGAGAATATATCCTGCCGGACATTATACAATGGGCGGTTTATGGGTCGATTATAATCTTATGACAACTATTGATGGATTATTTTCAATTGGTGAATCCAACTTCTCCGATCACGGAGCAAACCGTTTGGGAGCCAGTTCACTTATGCAGTGTGCCGGCGATGGGTATTTTATTATTCCTTATACAATTACAAATTATCTTGCAGATAAAATAAGAGAACCAAGATTGGAAACAAATTCTCATGAATTTGATGAGGCAGAAAAAGCTGTTAAAGAAAAGATCAGCAAATTGCTTTCAATAAATGGAAGCAGAACGGCTACTTCTTTCCATAAAGAATTAGGAAAAATACTTTGGGATTATTGTGGAATGTCAAGAAGCGAAGAAGGACTTAAAAAAGGTAAAGAATTGGTTGATAATCTGGAAAAGGAATTCTGGACAAATGTTAATGTTCCAGGAAGCGAAACTGAACTTAATCAGGAACTTGAAAAAGCATTAAAAGTTACCGATTTCTTTGAATTGGCAAAACTGATGATACATGATGCTCTCGACCGTAAGGAATCTTGTGGTGCCCACTTTAGAGAAGAAAGCCAGACAGAAGGCGGCGAAGCTGAACGTAAAGACAAAGAATATTCTTATGTGGCTGCATGGGAATTCAATGGAAAAGATAAGGATCCTTCTCTTCATAAAGAGGATTTGAATTATGAATATGTGGAGGTAAAAGTTAGAAGCTATAAATAAAAATGATTAAATGAATGAATGCTTAAATGCTTAAATAATAGTAAAAGCAAAATATTAAACATATAAAAACTCAGGATAATGAAAGTTAAACTTAAGATATGGCGTCAGAAAAATGCAAAGGCAAAGGGTAAATTTGTTACATATATATTGGATGATGTTTCTCCGGAAATGTCCTTTCTTGAAATGCTGGATGCTTTAAACACAAAATTAATTACCGAAAATATTGATGAACCAGTAGCTTTTGAACACGATTGCAGAGAGGGTATTTGTGGATGTTGCAGTCTTTATATTAATGGACAACCTCATGGACCTGGCGAAAGAACTACAACCTGCGAATTACATATACGTTCGTTTAAAGAAGGCAAAACAATAGTTGTTGAACCATGGCGGGCAAAAGCTTTTCCTGTAGTAAAAGATTTAATTGTTGACCGTAACGCATTTGATAAAATAATAGCTGCCGGCGGTTTTATATCCGTAAATGTAAGCTCGGCTCCGGAAGCAAATTCTATATTAGTAAACAAAGAAAAATCAGATGAAGCTTTTAACTCGGCAAGCTGTATTGGTTGCGGGGCATGTGTTGCAGCTTGTAAAAATGCTTCGGCAATGCTATTTGTGTCAGCCAAAATAAGACAATTCGACTTACTGGAACAAGGGAAAGTTGAGAAAATTAAAAGAGTACAAAAAATGGTTGCCAAAATGGATGAACTGGGTTTCGGAAATTGCACCAACACTTACGCCTGTGAAGCAGAATGCCCTAAAGGAATTAAGGTAGTTAACATTGCTCACATGAACCGGTTGTTTATTGCAGCTAAAGTTGGAGGACAAAAAGAAGTTTAAACTTTTTTTGCAAAAATATTTATAAAGCCGGCTCTTAATTGAGTTGGCTTTTTTTGTTTTCTGATGAATGAAATTTAGCCTTTAAAGAAGATTTTTTCTGTGTATTTGTGACAAATTTTTTGCTTTTTGTAATAAAAGCCTTATATTTGTATTACTAAATTTTAGTAATCATGTTTAGATTATGTAGTATAAAAGTATTAATTCTAATAAGCTTATCATTATCTGCCCAGGACCCATTCTGGGAAATGCTTGAAATACCTGAAAGTATTAAATACTTGAAATCAATAGCTGTAAATGATAGCGGACATTTGTTTTTGGGTGCTTGTCCGCATGATGGAGACGGCGGTGGAGTTTACAGATGGAAGGTGAAGGATATGAATGGGAGCATTTAGGACTTAATAAACGTGCCATTTGTTCAATGGCAATATCGCAAAGCAACGATATTTTTCTTGGGACTTCTGGTTACATTATTCGATCAACCGATAATGGTATCACTTGGGATACCTTAAAATATATGTTAACCAATTTTGATGATATTGAAGTTAGTGAAGACAGTATGGTATTTGCAGCAACATATTATGGTGTACTTCGCTCATTTAATTATGGTGATAATTGGGACTTGGTTTTTAATAATCAAATAGGTGATGCATGGATGTCTTCGATAGATATAGGCCATCCGGCGAATTATATATAGGTTTGAGAGATTACTATGATCCGGTCAGAGGAGTGTATAGAAGTCTTGATACCGGAATACATGGGAATATATCGGACCATACAAACCTATTCATTCTGTTGAAACAAATCCGCAAGGCGATCTTTATGCAGGCTGTCTTTATTATGAATTTTACCGAAAGGAATACAATACTACCGAATGGGAGTTGTTAATTCCAAACATAACCGTTGATGATATCCTGATTCAAAATTACGGACATGTTTATTTAGCTGCCCAAGGACATGGTGTGTTTTTATATGATGAAGTTAGCCAAACTTACTCAACAAAAAACACCGGTATTCAGGGTAATATTAATATTACAGACTTGGCTGTTAGTCCCGGAGGATATTTATTTTCTATTAATCAAATAGGATATAATTGTACTGTATATAAGAGCATTGATAGTATTATAACAGGAAACAAAGCGATTGAAACAAATAAAATGATCGATATAAGCAATTACCCAAATCCTTTCAGTAATGCAACTACCATAAATATTAATTTTCCTGATGGGGAAGTTTCGGCAAAATTATATTTGAGCTTAATCAATTCAGGTGGAAACCTCATCAAAGAAGTACAGTTAAAAAATACGAATAAGTTTTACTTGTCGGACAACATACCTAATGGAATTTATTATGTTATTATTCGGTCCGGTAAATATAGAGCTTGCCATAAAATTATTAAGATCAATTAAAATTTTTGTAACTAATCAGTTACAAAAATAAGAAAAAATTTCCAATCGATTTTTTTTGAAAAACAACTGTTTTCAACAATAAATTGATGTTGTTAATAAGAATTTTTTTGTTCGTTTTTTGCTTCATAAAAAATCAACTGTTATTAA